>NZ_JBEZNH010000014.1:85121-103168 GCF_040653115.1 Streptosporangium sp. NPDC048047
CCCGGCGAAGGATGAGCCGTCCGCGGAGTGAGCGAGGAGCCGAACGCGACCGTGTGGACGAGCGGCTGAGGGGACGAGTGAGCGAAGTGGCCGGCGAAGGATGAGCCGTCCGCGGAGTGAGCGAGGAGCCGAACGCGACCGTGTGAACGAGCGGCTGAGGGGATGAGACCCGGGGGGATGTAGGCGGGGGGCGAGGCGAAGGAGACCACGGGCACGGCGGATCTGCGGGGCGGACGCCCCAGGCGGAGGTGAGGAAGACGCCTGTTACTCCGGTGCAGGTGACCGGCACGGTGCTGACGACGCGCCGGGTCGACGCCTACCATGCGCTGACCGTGGTGGCGCCCGGCATCGCCGAGCGCTTCCGGCCCGGTCACTTCGTGGCGGTGGCGGTCGGCGGCGCGCGGACGTCGTCGCTGACCCGCCGTGCCTTCTTCGTCCACGACGTCAAGCCCGACTACGGCGGCACCGTGGAGTTCGTCTTCACCGTGCGCGGGCCGGGCACCGAGTGGCTGTCCGAGCGCCGGGCCCGCGACACGCTCGACCTGGTCGGGCCGCTCGGCCGTCCCTTCCCGCTGCCCCGCGACCCGGTGGGCTGCGTCCTGGCCGGCGGGGAGCACGGCTCGGCCGCGCTGTTCCCGCTGGCCGACGCGCTCCAGCGGCGCGGCTGCCGGGTCGACTTCGTGCTCGGCGCGGCCTCCGCCGACCGGGTGTTCGGCGCGCTGCGCGCCCGCCGGATGGGGGAGACCACCACGCTGACCACCGAGGACGGCTCGGTGGGGATGCGCGGCAGGGTCACCGACGTGCTGCCCGGGGTGATCGCCGACGTGCGGGCCGACGCGGTCTACGCCTGCGGCCCGATGACCATGCTGCGCGGCGTCACCGCCGTGGCGGTCGAGTTCGACATCCCGGTCCAGGTGGCCGTGGAGGAGCGGATGGCGTGCGGGACCGGCGTGTGCATGACGTGCGTGCTGCCGGTCATCGGGGACGACGGCGTCACCCGGATGGTCCGCTCGTGCGTCGAGGGCCCGGTCTTCCGGGGTGAGCGCGTCCGCTTTGACGACGTCGGAACGATCCCGTTCGACGCGCTGGGAGCGCCCGGTGGGGGATCGCGGCATGCCGGTTGACATGCGCACGTACCTGGGGCACGTGGAACTGGTCAACCCGATCACCACGGCCGCCGGGTGCGCCGCGTCGGGCGCCGAGCTGGCCCAGTTCTTCGACCTGGGCCGCATCGGCGCGCTCACCACGCGGTCGATCACGATGGCCCCCAGGGCGGGCCGTCCGACGCCCAGGATGGCCGAGACGCCCTCGGGCATGCTGAACTCCGTCGGGCTCCAGGGGCCGGGCGTGGACGTCTTCCTGGAGCGCGAGCTGCCCTGGCTGGCCCAGCGGAGCGTGCGGACGGTGGTCTCCGTCGGCGGCGGCACCGTGGCCGAGTACACCGCCCTGGCCCGCAGGCTCACCGACGCCCCCGGGGTGACCGCCGTGGAGGTCAACCTGTCGTGCCCCAACATCGAGGACCGCGGCCGGGTCTTCGCCCGCGACGGCGCCGCCTCGGCGGAGGTGATCGCCTCGGTGCGCTCGGTGATGCGCTACGACGTGCCCGTCGTGGCCAAGCTCTCCCCGGACGTGCCGGACATCGTCAGCGTCGCCCGCGCGTGCGTGGACGGCGGCGCCGACGCGCTCTCGATGATCAACAATCCGCTCGGCATGAGCATCGACACCGAGACCATGCGGCCCGCGCTCGCCGCGGTCACCGGGGGGCTGTCCGGCCCCGCCGTGCGGCCGCTGGCCGTACGCTGCGTGTGGCAGGTGCACGCCGCGCTGCCCAGCGTGCCCATCATCGGCATGGGCGGCGTGCTGACCGGCAGGGACGCCTTCGAGCTCATCCTGGCGGGCGCCTGCGTCGTCGCCGTGGGCACGGCCCTGTTCCACGACCCCTACGCCTGCATGCGGATCCTGCGCGAGCTGGAGGAGCTGCTGGCGGCCCGGGGGTTCAACCGGCTCGCCGACGCCGTCGGGCTGGCCCACCGCCCGCCGGGCTCGTCGGCCCGGCACCGTACAGACCTGGAGGAGAGTTCCCTGTGAGGCCCGCACCCATCGCCGTCGCCCTGGACGCGCCCGACCTGGAGACCGCGGCCCGCTGGGCGGCCCTGGTGACGCCCCACGTCAGCACGATCAAGGTCGGCCTGGAGCTCTACCTCCGCTACGGCCCCGAGGTGATCGCCTCGGTGCGCGGCGCGAGCGGCGTCGACATCTTCCTCGACCTGAAGCTGCACGACATCCCCAACACCGTCGCGGGCGCCGCCAGGGCCGTAGGACGGCTCAGACCGGCCATCCTGACCGTCCACGCCGGGGGCGGCCCCGCGATGATCTCAGAGGCCGTACAGGCCCTTCCAGACACGAAGGTGGCGGCCGTGACGGTGCTCACGTCGCTGTCGGAGGCCGACCTGGAGCGGATCGGCCTCGCGGGCCCGTCCGGCGACGCGGTGCGCCGTCTGGCGGCCATGGCCGTCGGCGCGGGCGCCCAGGCGCTCGTCTGCTCGCCGCAGGAGGTCGCCGCGGTGCGCGGTGAGGTGGGGCCGGACATCACCCTGATCACCCCCGGCGTGCGACCCGCGGGCTCCGGGAGCCAGGACCAGGCGCGGGTGGCCACGCCCGAGCGGGCGCTCGCCGACGGGGCGGACCTGCTCGTGATCGGCCGCCCGATCACCGGTTCGGCCGACCCCGGCGCGGCCGCCGCGGGCATCGCCGCGGCCCTCCGGAGGAGCGTCGTGACGGGCGGACGGCAGGTGTGATCTTCGTCGCTGAAAACGCCGTGTAGACCGCACTTTCGTCGACACCGTGTCACAATCTCGTCACGCAGGGCGACAAAGTAGATTTTCTAGGGGGAGAAACCGGTCTTGACGTTGCTTGGAGCGTCATGACCAGCTAGTTTCCCTTCCCGTCCGAGTACATCGACAGGAAATTCGAGGTGACCCGGCGTGGCTCTTCCTCCCCTTACCCCTGAGCAGCGCGCCGCAGCCCTAGAAAAGGCTGCCAAGGCCCGCCGAGAGCGTGCCGAGGTTAAGAACCGTCTCAAGCACGGTGCCATCTCTCTGGCTGAGGTGCTCAAAGACGGGCAGGCCGACGACGTCATCGGCAAGATGAAGGTCTCGGCCCTCCTGGAGTCGCTCCCCGGCGTGGGCAAGGTCCGCGCCAAGCAGCTCATGGAGCGGCTCGGCATCGCAGAGTCCCGCCGCGTGCGGGGCCTGGGTGCCAACCAGCGGGCTTCACTCGAGCGTGAGTTCGGCGGAGCCGAGAGCTAGTCTCGGTTCACGCAGGACCATGTTCGTCCCGCTCAGGCGGGAAATGTCATCACGGGGGGTTTGGAGTGGCCGGAACGACGCGGCAGGGCGGCAGCCCTGCCTCGGGGAAAGCCGCTGAAAGCGGGTCCGGCGGCTCCACATCCTCGGCCGCGGGCCGCGAGCGGGCGCAAGCCCTCTCCGGCCCGGCCGGCAGGCGCCTGACGGTCCTCTCGGGGCCGTCGGGCGTCGGCAAGTCCACGGTCGTCGCCGAGCTCCGGCGGGCACACCCCGAGGTGTGGCTGTCGGTCTCGGTGACCACCAGGAGGCCCCGTCCGGGCGAGACCCACGGCGTGGAGTACTTCTTCGCCGACGACGAGGAGTTCGACCGCCTGGTCGCCTCCGGCGAACTGCTGGAGTGGGCCGAGTTCGCCGGCAACCGGTACGGCACGCCGCGCGGCCCCGTGCTGGAGAAGCTCGCCGCCGGGGTGCCCGCGGTACTGGAGATCGATCTGCAGGGCGCGCGGCAGGTGCGCGCGACCATGCCCGAGGCCCTCCTGGTCTTCCTGGCCCCCCCGACCTGGGAGGAGCTGGAGAAGCGCCTGCGCGGCAGGGGCACCGAGCCCGAGGACGTCATCGAGCGGCGCCTCGCGGCCGGCCGCGTCGAGATGGCGGCCGAGAGCGAGTTCGACCTGACTCTTGTCAACACGTCCGTCCGGGATGTATGCCACCGGCTGATAGCCTTGATGGCTGATGCTCCCGAGGCCTCGCGCCCCGGCCGTTCACCTAGCTAGGGGAAATCACACGTGGCTACCAACACCTCCTCCTACTCCGAAGGCATCACCAACCCGTCGATCGACGCGCTGCTGGAGATCGTCGACAGCAAGTACAGCCTCGTGATCTTCGGTTCGAAGCGGGCGCGGCAGATCAACGCCTACTACTCGCAGCTCGGCGAGGGCCTGCTCGAGTACGTCGGCCCGCTGGTCGAGACCCACGCGCAGGAGAAGCCGCTGTCCATCGCGCTGCGCGAGGTCAGCGAGGGCCTGCTCACCTCCGAGCCGATCGAGGGCTAGTCACACCGATGACGTCTGGCGAGGGCCCGGCGGCGGGCCGCCCGGCCGCGCCGGACGACGGCCCGATCGACGGTCTGATCGGCGACCCGGCCGGTGGCCGGCACGGCCTCCCCGCTGACGCCGCGGCGCGCGCGGAGGGCCGGCCGCACCGTCCCTCCGTCGTCCTCGGCGTCAGCGCGGGCATCGCCGCCTACAAGGCGTGCGAGCTGCTGCGCCTGTTCACCGAGTCCGGCCACGACGTCCGGGTCGTCCCGACCCGCGAGGCCCTGAAGTTCGTCGGCGAGCCGACCTGGGCCGCGCTGTCCGGCAACCCGGTCGCCACCGACGTCTGGGACTCGGTGCACGAGGTCCCGCACGTCCGGATCGGCCAGGGCGCCGACCTGGTGGTGGTGGCGCCCGCCACCGCCGACGTGCTCGCCCGCGCCGCCCACGGGCTGGCCGGCGACCTGCTGACCAACACCCTGCTCACCGCCCGGTGCCCGGTGGTGTTCGCCCCCGCGATGCACACCGAGATGTGGGAGCACCCGGCGACCAGGGCCAACGTCGCCACGCTCCGCGAGCGCGGCGCGATCGTCATCGACCCCGCCGTGGGCCGTCTGACCGGCGCCGACACCGGCCGCGGCCGGCTGCCCGACCCCCGCGAGATCTTCGAGGTCTGCCGCCGGGCGCTGCGCGGGCGCGGCCCCGACCTGGCCGGCCGCCGCCTGGTGGTCTCCGCCGGGGGCACCCGCGAGGCCATCGACCCGGTCCGCTTCATCGGCAACCGCTCCTCGGGCCTCCAGGGGTACGCCCTGGCCCGCACGGCCGTCGCCCGCGGGGCCGAGGTCACCCTGGTGGCCGCCAACGTCTCACTGCCCGACCCGGCGGGGGCGACGGTGGTCCGGGTGGAGTCCGCCCTGGAGCTGCGCGAGGCCGTCCTGGCGGCGCTGGAGGGCGCCGACGCGGTCGTCATGGCCGCCGCCGTGGCCGACTTCCGGCCCGCCGCGCAGCACGACTCGAAGATCAAGAAGACCTCGGCCGGGCCCGAGCCGGTCCACCTGGTCGAGAACCCCGACATCCTCGCCGAGCTGGGGGAGCGCCGCCGCGAGGGGCTCAAGCCGTACCCGCGGGTCATCGTGGGCTTCGCCGCGGAGACCGACGACGTCCTGGCCAACGGCCGCGCCAAACTCGCCCGCAAGGGCTGCGACCTGCTCGTCGTCAACCAGGTGGGTGCGGGCCTGGCCTTCGGCACCCCGGACAACGCGGCCGTGGTGCTGGGCGCGGACGGCGGCCGGACAGAGGTGCCCCGCGGTCCCAAGGAGGACCTCGCCGACGTGGTCTGGGACCTCGTCGCCGAACGCCTGGCCTGACCCGCCGCCCGCCACGGGTCCTCCGCGGACCCCGGCCGTGTCCTCCGGCGGGTACGGCGGGCACCTTCCGGGTTCTCGGCGGGGTCCCGGCCGGTGCCCGCAGGGGGCGTCCGTCCCGGCTGACGCCGGCCGGTGACGGGTGAGGTTCCCGGCGGATCTCCGTAAGCGCTTGCCGGGCTTCCCCCGTAGGCGGATACTTCGTCCGGAAGGTCGTGGAACGCGCCCGGCCGGGAGGAGTCCACCATGCCGGTGTCCGCCGCCGTCCGGGCCCGGTGCCGGGCCCTGCTGCCCCCCGGTGAGGACATCCGCTACGTCCTGCCCGCCCTGTCGGTGGGCTCACCCGGGATGGCCACGTTCCTGATCGTGGTCTCCAGCCGGTCGATCTTCGTCCTGTCCACCCGGTTCTTCGACCGGGACATGCCGACCTCGGTGTACGCCACGCACGCGCGCCGTACCCGCCTGGGGCCCGTCGAGTTCTCGGTGGGCGCGGCCATCGAGCTGGGCGGCATGGTCTTCGAGATCGAGGAGGAGTACGCGGCGGTGGTCTCCGCCGCCGACGCCGAGGTCTTCGCCCCCGAGACCCTCCCCCCGGACCCCCTCCCCGACCTCTGACGAGCCGCTCACGACCCCGCGAGTGAACCCGCCCGCGAGGGGGCGCCGGTGTCTGGACTGAGGAACGCAGCCGCGCAGCGGCGGAGTGACGAGGGAAGGCACCGGCTCAAGAGCCCCCGAGCCGCGACGCGCAGCGTCGCCATCAACACAGCCCCGAGCCGCGACGCGCAGCGTCGCCATCAACACAGCGGCACGATGCGAGATGTCGGCACCAACCCCGACACGAGATGATACGAACGTGATGGTTTCGCGGCGCCGTCACAGGGGGGGCTAGACTTCGGCGGAGCGCTACTGGCGTCGTGCCGACGCCAGAGCCCCAGACGCCAGCAGCCGCTGCATGAGGAGCCACTGACTTGTCCCGTCGCCTGTTCACCTCCGAGTCGGTCACCGAAGGCCACCCGGACAAGATCGCCGACCAGATCAGTGACGCGATTCTCGACGCCATGCTCAAGGGTGACCCCAGGAGCCGCGTCGCGGTCGAGACGCTGATCACCACCGGCCAGGTCCACGTCGCCGGAGAGGTGACGACGGAGACCTACGTCGACATCCCCGGTCTCATCCGGGAGAAGATCCTCGACATCGGCTACGACGCCTCCCACAAGGGCTTCGACGGCGCCTCCTGCGGCGTCTCGGTGTCCATCGGCGCCCAGTCGCCCGACATCGCCCAGGGCGTCGACGACGCCTACGAGGCCCGTGAGGGCGAGGCCGGCGACGAGCTGGACCGCCAGGGCGCCGGAGACCAGGGCCTGATGTTCGGCTACGCCTGCCGGGAGACCCCCGAGCTGATGCCGCTGCCGATCACCCTGGCCCACCGTCTGTCCGAGCGCCTGTCCCAGGTCCGCAAGGACGGCACCGTTCCCTACCTGCGCCCGGACGGCAAGACCCAGGTCACCGTCGAGTACGACGGCGACAGGCCGGTCCGCCTCGACACCGTGGTCGTCTCCACGCAGCACGCGGCCGAGATCGACCTCAAGGAGATGCTGGCGCCGGACATCAAGGAGCACGTGGTCGACCCGGTGCTCGCCGGCCTGGACATCGACACCGAGGGTTACCGCCTGCTGGTCAATCCCACCGGCCGCTTCGAGATCGGCGGCCCCATGGGCGACGCCGGCCTGACCGGCCGCAAGATCATCGTGGACACCTACGGCGGCATGGCCCGTCACGGCGGCGGCGCCTTCTCCGGCAAGGACCCGTCCAAGGTGGACCGCTCGGCCGCCTACGCCATGCGCTGGGTCGCCAAGAACATCGTGGCCGCCGGTCTGGCCGACCGTGCCGAGGTCCAGGTCGCCTACGCCATCGGCAAGGCGCACCCGGTCGGTGTCTTCGTCGAGACCTTCGGCACCGAGAAGGCGCCGATCGAGAAGATCCAGGAGGCCGTGCTCCAGGTCTTCGACCTGCGTCCGGCCGCGATCATCCGTGACCTCGACCTGCTGCGCCCGATCTACTCGGCGACCTCCGCCTACGGCCACTTCGGCCGTCCGGAGTTCTCCTGGGAGGCGACCGACCGGGCCGAGGCCCTGCGTACCGCCGCCGGCCTGTAGACAGCAGACCGCACCCGGATCCGCCGACCGGATCCGCCCGGCAGCCCCCGTGAGCTCGCTCACGGGGGCTGTGCCGTTCGGGCGACCTTGATCGCGAGCCGGTCACCGGCAGGGGGTATTTTCTCCCTGAAGGATCTTGGGGGAGAACGTGGACGGGCGGTCGGGGGCGGGCGAACCGCCCGTGGAGATCACAGGTTTCGTGGGGCGTAAGAAGGAGGTCCGCCAGATCAGGCGCCTCCTCCAGGCGTCGAGGCTGGTCACCGTCACCGGTGTGGCGGGCGTCGGCAAGTCGCGGGTGGCGGTGGAGGCCGCCTCCGGGGTGCGCCGGGCCTTCGCCGACGGCGTTCACGTCGTGGAGCTGGCCGGGGTCGGCGACCCCGGCCACCTGGAGCTGGCGGTGGCCCGGGCGCTCGACCCCACCGGCACGCTCGCCGGTCCCGGGGACCCGGGGCTGGCCGGCCGCCTCGGCGACGGGCGGGCGCTGCTGGTCCTCGACTCCTGCGAGCACCTGGTGGACGCCTGCGCGGAGCTGGCGCAGACCCTGCTGGAGAACAGTCCCGAGTTGAGGATCCTGGCCACCAGCAGACAGCCGCTCGGCGTGCCGGGTGAGCACATCGTGGCGCTGCCGCCGATGGCTCTGCCCGGTCCGCGGGCCGGGACCTCCCCGGCCGCGCTCGCCCGGTACGACGCGGTCGCGCTGTTCCTGGAGCGGGTCACCGCGGCGAACCCCGGCTACGCGCCCTCCGACGCCGACGCCGCCAGGATCGCCGAGATCTGCGTCAGGCTGGAGGGCATCCCGCTGGCCATCGAGCTGGCCGCCGCCCGGGCCCGCGAGATCCCGCTGGGACTGATCCTGCGCTTCCTCGGCGACCGGCTCTGGCTGCTGGCGGGCCGTACGGCGGGCGGGCGGCACCCGACCGTCGGGGCCACCGTCGAGTGGAGCCACGAGCTGTGCACCGCCGACGAGCGGCTGCTGTGGGCGCGGCTGCCGGTCTTCGTCTCCTCCTTCGACGTGGCGGCTGCCGAGGTGGTGTGCTCCGACGGGGAGCTGCCTCCCGAACGGGTGCTCCCGGCGCTGCTGGGGCTGGTGGACAAGTCGATCGTCGTGCCGGTCAGGCAGGACGAGGACACCGTCTACCGGCTGCCGGGCATCATCCGCGAGTACGGCGTCGCGGCCGGGGGCGTCGACCGGGAACGGCTGCGCCGCCGCCACCTGGACCACTACTCCGGTCTGGCGCGGCGGAGCAAGGACGCCGGACGGCACGGCGACCAGCTGCGGATGTGGATCCGGGTCCGGCGGGACTGGCCCAACCTGCGGGCGGCCCTCGACCTGTGCGCCGAGGACGTCGCTCTGCGTGAGATCGGGCTGATGACGGCCGCGTCGCTGTGGTACCTCTGGGTGGCCTGCGGGATGCTCCGGGAGGGCCGCCACCACCTGGAGCGGCTGCTGGCCCTTCCCGGGCCGTGGGACGACGCCCGCGCCTGGGGGACGCTCACCCTCGTCTACATCGCCGAGGCCCGCGGAGACCTGGAGCTCGCCCGGTCGCTGCTGGAGGAGTGCGCCGGGCACTCCCCGCCCGGAGACCCCCTGATCCCCCTGGTCCATCTCAAGATGAGCGGCACGGCCGCCTTCCTGGAGGGCGACACGCGTGGCGCGGAGCGCATGCTGGGTGAGGCCGCCGAGCGGCTCGTCCCCGCCGGGGAGGTGTCCGAGGTGTTCCTGCCCGCGCTGATCGAGCTGGGCACGAGCCTGGCCTGGGGCGGGGAGACGGCACGGGCCGGGGAGGTCTTCCTGGAGTGCCGCCGGATCTGCGCGGAGCTGGGGGAGGAGTGGGCGAGCGCCTACGCCGACTACGGCCTTGGCCTGGTCGCGCTGGCCGAGGGCGACGCCGGCCGGGCCGCGGCGTACGCGCGGGACTCCCTGCGGGTCAAACGGCGGCTGGCGGACGCGGTGGGCATCGTCTTCTGCCTGGAGTTGCTGGGCTGCGCCGCGGCCTGCGAGGGCGACCTGCCCCGGGCGGGGCGGCTGCTCGCCGCGGCGCGGGCCGGCCGGAGCGACAAGGGGCTGCCGGAGGGGGGCTACCCGGTGATGACGGCCGACAGCGCCCGCTGGGCCGAGACGGTGGGCAGGGGGCTTCCGTCCCGGGAGGCCGAACGGGCGGCCCGCGAGGGCGCGGAGATGGGCCTCGCGGAGGCGGTCGCCTACGCGCTGGGCGAGGAGCCGGGACAGGGCGCCGGGGACGCCGGAGACGCCGGGAACACCGCGGGCGCGCCGGGCGGGGCCGTACGGGACGCCGGGGACTGGGCGCCGCTGACCCGCAGGGAGCGGGAGGTCGCCGAGTTGGTCGCCGACGGGCTGACGAACCGGCAGATCGCCCACCGGCTGATGGTGGTCCAGCGGACCGTCGACTCGCACGTCGAGCACATCCTGGCCAAGCTGGACTTCTCGGCGCGCGCCCAGATCGCGGCGTGGGCGACCCGGCGCCGCCGGGGCTCGTGAGCGCCGGCTGCTAGGTTCTGTTCCGCCGGAGAGCCGAAGATCCGCCGGAGAGCCGGAG
The DNA here is from genome assembly GCF_040653115.1 of Streptosporangium sp. NPDC048047. Classification (NCBI taxonomy): domain Bacteria; kingdom Bacillati; phylum Actinomycetota; class Actinomycetes; order Streptosporangiales; family Streptosporangiaceae; genus Streptosporangium; species Streptosporangium sp. NPDC048047. Next base: position 95,539 of record NZ_JBEZNH010000014.1, read on the forward strand.
GAGAACCTGGGGACGAGAGCCGGGGGGACGAGAGCCGGAGGGGGAGAGGAGGCGGTGATGACGGCACGGCCGGGAAGACGGCGGCCGGGGAACCTCCCGGTGGACCTGTCCAGCTTCGTGGGACGGGCCGGGGAGCTGTCCGACGCCGCGCGCCTGCTGACCGGTGCGCGGCTCCTGACCGTCACCGGTCCCGCCGGAGTGGGCAAGACCCGCACCGCGCTGCGCCTGGCCGGCGGTCTGCGCCGCCTGTTCCCCGACGGGGTGTGGCGGGTCGAGCTGTCGGGCACCGGCGACCCCGCGGCGGCCGTCGCCGCGACTCTGGGGCGGCACGCGCCCTTCCCCATACGGGACGAGGCGCGGGAGGCGGTGTCGAGCGGGCCGCGGGAGGCGGGAGGGAGCGGGGTCCGGGACGCCGCGCCGGGCACGGTGTGGGAGGCCGTCACGGTCGCCGCCGCGACCGACGCCATCGCCGTCCCCGAGGACGCGGTTCCCGGAGGCCCGGCCCCCGCGGGCGTGGCTCCGGCGGCGCCGAGGCCGCGTGACAGGCGGATGCTCCTCGTCCTCGACACCTGCGAGCACCTCCTCGGCGAGGCGGCCCGGCTGGCCGGGTCACTGATGGCCGGCGCGTCCGGCGTCACCGTGGTGGCCACCAGTCGCAGGCCGCTCGGCCTGCCGGGGGAGCGGGTGCTGCGGCTGGCGCCGCTGCCGCAGGCGGACGCCGTGCGGCTGTTCGAGGACCGGGCGGTGGCCGCCGACCCCGGTTTCACACTGACCGCCGCCGCCGCGCCGGCGGTCGCCGAGATCTGCGACAGGCTGGACGGGCTGCCGCTGGCCGTCGAACTGGCCGCGGCCCGGATGCGCTCGATGTCGGCCGGGGATCTGCTGGAGGAGCTGCGCCACCGGTTCACCCTGCTGGGAGGCGTGAGCCGGAGCGTGCTGCCGCGCCACCGGGATCTGCGGGCGGCCGTGCAGTGGAGTCACCGGCTGTGCGACGCCGAGCAGCGGAGGATGTGGTCGATGCTCGGAACCCTGCCCGGCTCCTTCGACCTGGCCGCCGCCGAGCGGGCCTGCGCGGCGGCGCTCGGTGCGGACCGGGTGGCGCCGGTCCTGGCCGAGCTGGTCGAGTCGTCGGTGGTGCTGCGCGAGCCGGGGGACCGGTACCGGATGCCGAAGCTCTACCGGCGGTTCGGCCCCGAGCCCCCGGAGCTCACGGAGCGCCCTGAGCATCCCGAGCGCCCTGAGCACCCGGCGGGGCACCGGGCGCGGCCGTCCGCGCCACGGCAGCCACGCGGCGTCTGGCGGCCCGTGTGCGGGGCCCGCCAGCCGGCGTGGACGGGACAGGCGGTCGCCGGGATGCTCAGCGCCCGGGAGCTCCAGGTGGCCGAGCTGATCACCGAGGGGCTGTCGAACCCGCAGATCGCCGTGCGGCTGGGTATCGCCAAGCGCACCGTGGACGCCCATGTCCGCAACATCCTCGCCAAGGGAGGACTGGCCTCCCGCACCCAGGTGGCCGCCTGGGTGGCCGAGAGCGACCGGCAGCCGCCCGCGCGTGCGTCCGGGGACGACACCGTACGGTGATCGGCCCCGTGCCCGGAGACGGCCGGGAGCGCCGGGGAACGCCCGAGGGCGGGCGGGAACGTGGGAGAACGCCCGAGGGCGGCCGGAAGCGCTGGGGAACGCCCGAGGACGGATGGGAACGGACAGAGACAAGCCCGATATAGGCATATCAACCGATGCGGAACGCCCAGTCGGGCCGTCATCATGGACGCGGCCAGTGGGGCACCACGCGTGTGCCGGCTTTCCGCAGCGTTCGGGTGGGACATGGGAGGGGTCCCCTTCCACCTGATTGTCGCCGGGACGCGCCCCGTGTCGGGCGTGACCCACTGGCCCTGGACGCGTCTCCCACCCGGTGGCGCGGCGCGACGCGGCCCGGGCGTCCGCCGCCGGGTGGGGTGATCCACCCATGCCCGGCGGGTGGCCGGCCCACGGCGCCGCCGGCGATGGCGGCGGCCGGATCCTCCCATGCCCGGCGGGGTGGCCGGGTCTGGTAGACCAGGTGGGTGACCGAGACCCGACCCGCACCCGGCGCCCGCCCGTCCTGCGACGAAGGTGCGCTGCTGCCGCTCGACGCCGTGCGCCGGGAGCGGGCCGGGGAGGCGGCGCCGGGCGCGTCGCGGCGGGCCGGGGCGCCCGCCAGGGGGGTGCCGGAGCCGGCCGCGGTGCTGCCGGTCGCCAGGGTCGCCGTGGACACCCCGCTGCCCCACCTCGACCGGCCGTTCGACTATCTCGTCCCGGCCGCCATGGACGCCGAGGCGGTGCCGGGCGTGCGGGTCCGCGTCCGCTTCGCGGGCAAGCTCGTGGACGGGTTCCTGCTGGAGCGGGCCGAGGCCAGCGAGCACCAGGGCCGACTGGCCCGCCTGGAGCGGGTGGTCTCCCCGGAACCCGTGCTCACCCCCGGGATCGCCGCGCTGGCCCGCGCCGTGGCCGACCGCTACGCCGGGACCATGGCCGACGTGCTGCGCCTGGCCGTGCCCCCGCGCCACGCCCGGGCGGAGGCGGAGGAGCGCGCGGAGACGCCCGGCGATCCCGGGAGCGCCGCCGCTCCCGGGGACGGTCCCGGCGATCCCAGCGGTCCCGACCATCCCGGTGATCCCGGCGATCTCAGCGGTCCCGCCTCCCCTCCGGTCTCCGGCGGCCCGGGGCCCTGGGCCGACTACCCCGACGGGGAGGCGTTCCTCTCGGCCCTCGCCGAAGGACGCGCGCCGCGCGCCGTGTGGACCGCGCTGCCCGGCGTCACCGGCGACGGCCCCGAGTGGCCCCGCGCCGTCGCGGTCGCGGTACGGGAGACCCTCCGCGGCGGCAGGGGGGCGCTCGTGGTGGTGCCCGACGGAAAGGACGTGGCGCTGGCCGACGCGGCGCTGACGGCCGTCCTGGGCCCGGGAGCGCACGTCGCCCTCACCGCCGACCTGGGGCCCGCCGAGCGCTACCGCCGGTGGCTGCGGGTCGCCCGGGGGCGGGTGCGCGCCGTCGTCGGCACCAGGGGCGCGGCGTTCGCCCCGGTCGCCGGCCTCGGGCTGGCGGTCATCTGGGACGACGGCGACGACCTGCACGCCGAGCGGCTCGCGCCGTACCCGCACGCCCGCGAGGTGCTCGCGCTGCGCGCCCACCAGAGCCGCGCCGGCCTGCTCGTCGGCGGACACGCCCGGACCGCCGAGACCACCCGGCTGCTGGCCACCGGCTGGGCCGGCGCCCTCGTCGCCGCCCGCCAGACGGTCCGGGCCAGGGCCCCCTGGGTACGGCCGGCCGGCGAGGACGCGGAACTGGCCAGGGACGAGGCGGCGCGGGCCGCCCGGCTGCCCAGCCTCGCCTGGCGGGCCCTGCGGGCCGGACTGGAGCGCGGCCCGGTGCTGGTGCAGGTCCCGAGGCGCGGCTACCTCCCCGCGCTGGCCTGCCAGAACTGCCGGGCGCGGGCCCGTTGCGGGCACTGTTCCGGGCCGCTCGCCCTGCGGTCGGGCCACGCCGTGCCGTACTGCCGCTGGTGCGGGCGGATCGCGGGCGACTGGCGCTGCCGGGCCTGCGGCGCGTCCCGGGTGCGCGCGCAGATCGTCGGGGTCCGCCGGACGGCGGAGGAGCTGGGGCGCGCCTTCCCCTCGATCCAGGTGCGGACCTCCGGCCGGGACGGCGTGCTGACCACGGTCGGTCCCGGCCGGGCGCTGGTGGTCGCCACGCCCGGGGCGGAGCCCGTGGCAGAGGAGGGCTACGCCGCCGCCGTGCTGCTGGACGGCTGGGCCCTGCTCGGCCGGCCCGACCTGCGGGCGGGCGAGGAGACGCTGCGCCGCTGGATGAACGCCGCGGCGCTGTTGCGGCCCCGCGCCGAGCTGGTCGTCATGGCCGACTCCGGGGCGCCGGCCGTGCAGGCGCTGCTGCGCTGGGATCCCATCACCCACGCCGAACGGGAACTGGCCGACAGGACAGAACTGGGTTTCCCCCCCGCGGTGCGGATGGCGACCCTCACCGGCTCGCCGGCGGCGGTGAGGGAGATGCTCGGCGAGGTGACGCTGCCGGACGGGGCGCAGGTTCTGGGACCCGTGCCGGTCGAGACGCACAGGGGCGACCAGGTGCGGGAACGCGCCATGATACGGGTATCACAGGGGTCGGGGACGGCGCTCGCCACCGCGCTGAAAGGGGCCGTCGGAGTGCGCTCGGCACGCAAGAGCCCGGAGCAGGTCCGGGTGTGCATTGACCCTCTCGATGTGATTTGACGTGTTTCCCCGATTCGCGGTGCCGTCGGTAAGCCGTTAATTTTCCCCTGTGTCGATCGAATGGGTGAATCGGGCCGTCGCCGACCTGCGCGAGTGGGGGCGCACGCGGGACGTCGACGTCGACGTCGACGAGGTCCGGCTGCTCTGCGACTACGCGAGCGACTATCTGAACGTGCACGAACTGGGGGATTTCACCCCGGTCACCTTCGAGGAACTGCTGCTCGACATCTACCCGCGGAAGGTCATCGCCCCGCCGGAGAGCGCCGCCGAGACCGTCGCCGCCGCCCGGACGCTCGTCGACTTCCTGCTCGCCACCGAGGAGATCGGCGGCAAGATGGCCGCGCGGATGCGCTCCACCCTCGACCGGATCGAGCCGGAGATGCCGGTGGCGCTCGCCGACACCTCCCTGTTCGGCATGGCCAAGAGCCTGTTCAGCGCCATGGGCGCCGACTCGCTGGAGCAGGATGACGCCCCGGAGCCGTCGGAGGCCGGGGCCGGGGGACACGACGGGGAGCACGGCGACGAGCCGTGCGACTGCCCCGCCTGCTCCCCGCCGCTCCCGCCGGTACGGCTCGCGCCCCGCGAGGAGCTGGCCGCAGACGTCGTGCGGGTGCCCCTGGTGCGCGACGCCCGGCGGCTGGCCCAGTGGATGCTCGCCGGGGGCCGCACGCCGACCGTCAGGGGGCGGCTGCGGGTCCGCGACGCCGCGGAGGCCCGCGCCCAGCTCGGGGTGGCCGACCCGGTCCTGCTGTGGGACCTCGCGGTGCACGCGGGTCTGGTGCGGGTCGAGCGCAACGCCGTCTTCGACGGCGAGGACCCCGCTCCGCTCGACGTCTGGACGGCGGCAGTGGGCTTCCTGCTGACCTCCGGCCCGGGTGGCGCCGTCACCGGCCACCCGGCCCTCGACGAGGAGCTCTACACCCTGCTCGACATGGCCTACCGCCTCCAGGAGCCCGTGCCGCTGCCCACGGTCGCCGAACACCTGGAGGGGATCGGGCTGCTGGACGACGGGCCGGTGGACCTCTCCGCGTTCGTGCGGCGGCTGGCCTACTGCGGGCTGGCCGAGACCGGCGTGGACGGCCCCGCCGACGACGAGGGCGACGGCGGTCCCGGCGGCGGTCCCGGCGGCGGTCCCGGCGACGGCGAGGACGACGACCCGGCCCCGGAGGCCCTGGAGCTGACCCCGCTGGCCGTGTGGGGGATGCGGGAGCTGTACGGCGCCTTCGGCATCGAGGCGCCGGAGGTGGCCGACATGGTCGCCGTCGGTGCCCCCGAGCTCATCGAGGAGCTGCTGTCGGGCATCCCGGAGGAGATGGCCGAGGCCGACATCGAGGGCTGGCTGCGCGGCAGGCCGCCGCTGGAGGCCGCCGTCGAGCTGCTCGACGCGGCCTCCGGCGCGGCGGCGGTCGTCAGGGGCGTCGCGGTGTCGATCGTCGACCGGCTCGGACCCGAGGCCGAGGAGGCGGTCCGCGGCCGCCTGGACGAGGCCGAGCTGCGCCCGCACGCCATCCACTGGCTCTCCGCCCGGGGGCTGCCCGCGCCGGGGCTCACCCCCGACGAGGCGCTGTGGATGAGCGTCGACATGCTCGCCCTGGCCATCTCCGCCGCCGAGGACGACCCCGAGGCGTTCGCCGAGAACATCTCGGCCTCCGGCCCGCCGGCCCACGTGATCGAGGAGATGTGGCGGGTGGACCACCCCGAGGTCGTCGAGGTCCTGGAGCTGCTCGGCCGCTCCATGCGCGACCAGGCCACCGCCAAGGCCGCCCGCAAGGCCGCTTTCAAGGCACGTTCCCGCGCCATCGGCTAGCCGTACACCCGTGGGGCTCGAGTGCAGTAAGTTGCTCGGGTGGCAAAGAGCGGGAACTCCGGCAACGTCTTCGATCTCGGCGAGCTGCGCAGGCTCGTGGAGGAGCTGGGATCGGGGTCGCGCGAGGCGCGCGCCGCGGTCCTCGACGAGGTCGCCACGGACGGCGACTGCGACTGCCCCGGCTGCGGTCCCGACGCGCTGAGCTTCCCGCCGGTCCGGCTCGCCCCCGACGAGGAGCTGGCCGCCGCCGTCCTCGACGTCCCGCTGGTGCGCGACGCCCGGCGGCTGGCCGCGTGGACGGGCACCCGCCAGGTGACGCCCGAGGGACTGCTGCCCGACCCGTTCCTGCCCTGCGCCGAGCTCGGCCTGCCGGGTCCGGCCCGGCTGCACCTGCTGTGGGTCGTCGCGGTCAACACCCGCATGATCCGCATCATGCGGGGCGTGGCGTCGCCCGGCCCCCTGGCGCCGCCGGCCTCGCCGCCCCCCGCCGTGCTGCTGGGGTTCTGGGACGGCGTGGTGATGGACGTCCTGGACCGCGCCGACGAGTCGCTGACCGGCTCCGCCGTGGTCGACGACCACCTGGCCGAGATGCTCGCCACGATGTACGCCGTGAACGAGGGCCTGTCCCGCGCCACGCTCGTCAAGGGCATCCTGCAGTCCCACGAGGTGGCCTGCCAGGCCCGCCCGGCGGAGATGCGGGCCCTGGCCGCCGCGCTGCCCGTCGAGCTGGAGGCGGCGCTGGAGCTGCTGGGCTACTGCGGGATCATCGAGACCTCCCCCGCGGGCCTGCCCCGGCTGACCCCGCTCGGCATGTGGGCCGTCCGCCAGGACCTGCTGCGCGAGGGCCACGACGCGCCCACCGCGGCCGAGGTCGCGGTCTTCGCCGGCATCGACGCCACCGAGCTGGTCGACGCGGTCACCAACCGCTCGGCCGCCCCCAGCGCCGTCACCGTGTGGCTCGCCTCCCGCACCCCCGAGGCCGCGGCCCGGGAGCTGGTCAAGATCGCCGCGTCCGGCACGGCCGCCCAGCGCGCCACCGTCGGCTCCATCCTGGAGGAGCTCGGCCCCGAGGCCGAGGTCCCGCTGCGGGAGGCGCTCGCCGAGCCCGCGATGTGGCGTTACGCCGCCTCCTGGCTGCACATCCGCGACCTGCCCGCGCCCGCCCTCACGCTCGCCGACCGCACCTGGCTCACCGTCGACACCCTCGCCGCGATGACCTGCCCCGGCCGGGCCTCCGACGTGGCGCGCGAGTTCGACCTGCTCGAACCCGGCGAGGACCCGGTCCGGGTGATCGAGGAGATGTCCCGGGCCGGCCACCCCGACACGATCGCCGTACTCGACCTGCTGGCCGCCCGGCACGGCGACCCGGCCGTCGCCAAGGCCGCCCGCAAGGCCGCGATGAAGGCCCGCTCGCGCTGACCCGCCGGACCCGCGAGGGGCGCCGGTGTCTGGACTGAGGAATGCCGCGAGGGGGCGCCGCGAGGGGGCGCCGGTGTCTGGACTGAGGAACGCAGCCGCGCAGCGGCGGAGTGACGAGGGAAGGCACCGGCTCAAGAGCCCC
>NZ_JBEZNH010000014.1:103267-119809 GCF_040653115.1 Streptosporangium sp. NPDC048047
CCGAGCCGCGACGCGCAGCGTCGCCATGAATACAGGGTGACGAAGGAAGACACCGGCTCAAGAGCCCCCGAGCCGCGACGCGCAGCGTCGCCATGAATACAGGGTGACGAAGGAAGACACCGGGTCAAGAGCCCCGAGCCGCGACGCGCAGCGTCGCCATGAGCGCTGAGCCGCCGGACCCGGTTGACCCGGTCCGGGCCCTTAGACTTGGGGGATCCCCTTAAGAAGCGTGAGGAGAGCCTGTTGGCCATTCAGTCGATCCGTCTTTTCGGCGACCCGGTGCTGCGCACCCCCGCGGAGCCGGTGAAGGACTTCGACAAGGAGCTGCGCAAGCTCGTCAAGGACCTCACCGACACGATGATGGACGCCCCCGGCGCCGGCCTGGCCGCGCCCCAGATCGGCGTGGGCCTGCGCGTCTTCACCTACTACGTGGACGACCGGCTCGGGCATCTGATCAACCCCGACCTCGACCTGTCCGACGACCAGGACGAGGAGGGCGAGGAGGGCTGCCTGTCCTTCCCCGGCCTGTCGTTCCCCACGCCCCGGGCGATCCGGGCCGTGGCCAAGGGGTTCGACATGCACGGCGAGCCCGTCACCCTCGAGGGCACCGACCTGATGGCCCGCTGCTTCCAGCACGAGACCGACCACCTCGACGGCATCCTGTTCATCGACCGGATGGATCCGAAGCAGCGCAAGCTCGCCATGAAGGCGATCCGTGAGGCCGAGTGGAGCGGGATCGCCGCGCCCGCGATCAAGTTCTCCCCGCACACCACCCACGGGAAGGCTCTGTAGGACCTTGCGTCTGGTCTTCGCCGGTACCCCGGACATCGCCCTGCCCTCCCTGCGGGCCCTGCTCGACTCCTCGCGCCACGAGGTGGCCGCCGTCGTCACCCGGCCGGACGCCCAGTCCGGCCGCGGCCGGAAGGTCCATCCGAGCCCCGTCGCGGAGCTGGCGGAGGAGGCGGGCATCGAGATCCTCCGGCCGCAGAAGGCGGGCGACCCGGAGTTCCTGGAGCGGCTGCGCCTGATCGCCCCCGACTGCTGCCCGGTGGTCGCCTACGGCGCGCTGCTGCCGCAGGCCACCCTGGACGTCCCGCGCCACGGCTGGGTCAACCTGCACTTCTCGCTGCTGCCCGCCTGGCGGGGCGCCGCCCCGGTGCAGCACGCGATCCTGCACGGCGACGAGATCACCGGCGCGACCACCTTCCGGCTCGTCAAGGAGATGGACGCCGGCCCGGTCTACGGCGTCCTCACCGAGGAGATCCGGGCCTCCGACACCAGCGGCGCCCTGCTCGCCCGGCTCGCAGAGTCCGGCGCCGGGCTGCTCGCCGCCACCCTCGACGGGATCGAGGACGGCACGCTGGAGGCCGTCCCGCAGCCCCCCGAGGGGGTGAGCTTCACCAAGAAGATCACCGTGGACGACGCCAGGGTCGACTGGTCGGCGCCCGCCATGCGGATCGACCGGTTGGTCCGCGCCTGCACGCCCGCCCCCGGCGCGTGGACGGAGTTCCGCGGCCTGCGGCTCAAGCTCGGCCCGGTACGGCCCGTCCCCGAGGCCGCCGGCCCGGACGCCCCGGCCCCCGGCCGGATCCTGGCCTCCAGGAGGTCGGTGCTGGTCGGCACGGCCACCTTCCCGGTGGAGCTGGGCGAGGTGCAGCCGCAGGGCAAGCGCGTGATGAGCGCCCTGGAGTGGGCCCGCGGCGTGCGGCCCGGCGACGACGACCTCATGGGCGGCGCGTCATGAGCGGCCGGGGGAGCGGTGGCGCGTCCCGCGGCGGGGACGGCCGGTCGCGCGGCGGTCCGGCGGGCGCCGGAAACGGTGAGAAGGGCGGGAAAGGCCCGGCGGGCGGCGGCTCGGGCGGCAGGGGCGGCCGGGGCTCGGGCGGCGGCCGTCCGAGGCGGCCGGCGCGTGACGAGCCGCGCAACGCCGCCTACGACCTGCTGCGCGCCGTCGACGAGCGCGACGCCTACGCCAACCTGCTGATGCCCGCACTGCTGCGCGAACGACGCCTGACCGGCCGCGACGCGGGCCTGGCCACCGAACTGGCCTACGGCACCCTGCGCGGCCTCGGCACCTACGACGAGGTCATCGCCGCCTGCAGCGACCGCGCCCCCGAGGAGGTGGACCCGCCGCTGCTCGACGCCCTGCGTCTCGGCGTCCACCAGCTCCTCGCCACCCGGGTGCCGCCGCACGCCGCCGTGGGCACCACCGTCGACCTGGTACGGCTGCGCGTCGGCACCGGCGCGTCGAAGTACGCCAACGCGGTGCTGCGCAAGGTGGCGACCCGGTCGCGTGAGCAGTGGCTGGAGATCGTGGCCCCCGGCCCGGAGGCCGACCCGGTCGGTCACCTGGCCGTGGTCCACAGCCACCCCCGGTGGATCGTCACCGCGCTGCGCGACGCCGTGGGCGGCGGCTTCGACGAGACCGCCGCGCTGCTGGCCGCCGACAACGAACGCCCCCGCGTCACGCTGGTCGCCCGTCCCGGCCGCGCGTCGGTCGAGGAGCTGCTCCGGGAAGGGGCCCTGCCCGCCGCGTACTCCCCTTACGCGGCCTACCTCCCCGAGGGCGACCCCGGCGCCGTCCCGGCGGTGGCCGAGACGCGCGCCGCCGTCCAGGACGAGGCGAGCCAGCTCGTCGCGCTGGCCCTGGCCCGCGTCCCGGTGCGCGGCCGCGACACCCGCTGGCTCGACCTGTGCGCGGGGCCCGGCGGCAAGGCGGGCCTTCTCGACGCCATCGCCACGCACGGCGACCCGGCCGCCCGCGACGCCGGAGCCGGTGCGGTCACCGGAGCCGAAGAGCCCGCGGCCACTGGGACCGGGGCCGGGGCGATCGGGGAGCCGGGACCGGCGGGTTTCGGGGGCGGGGCCCGGCTGGTCGCGGCCGAGCTGCAGTACCACCGCGCCCGGCTGGTCCGGCGGGCCACCCGCGAGGCGGCGGTGATCACCGCGGACGGCACGGCCCCCGCCTGGCGGCCCGGGGCGTTCGACCGGGTCATGGTCGACGCCCCCTGCACCGGCCTGGGCGCGCTGCGCCGCAGGCCGGAGGCCCGCTGGCGGCGCGACCCGCGCAGCCTTCCCGAGCTGGGACGGCTGCAGCGCGCGCTGCTGGACTCGGCCCTGGAGGCCGTGCGCCCCGGCGGGGTCGTCGCCTACGTCACCTGCTCGCCGCACCTGGCCGAGACCTCCGCCGTGGTCGGCGACCTGCTGCGCCGCCGCGACGACGTCGAGGCCCTCGACGCCCGCGCGTACCTCCCCGGGATCGAGGGGCTGGGTGAGGGCCCGTACGCCCAGTTCTGGCCGCACCGGCACGGCACCGACGCGATGTTCCTGGCCCTGCTGCGCCGCGGCTGAGGCCGGCTGGGGCCGCTTCCCGTTCCCGCACGTCACCGGGCCGCCGGGTCATCCGCCGGCCCGGGGACGGCCGTCCCGGAGCGGGTGACCGTACGCTGGAAGGCGGGGCAGGGGAGACCGGACCGGGTCCGGTGCGCCGCCGACTCGCTGGCGCGCCCCTGTGGACCTGATGGCTTCACCGGGTTCCAATGGTCTTTTGCGCGTTCGCGGGCGCTCGCCGGCCGCCATGCCGCCGCAACCGGCGTGGCGGCGGGTACGGCGGGCCGTCCCGGACGCGCGACGACCGGCGACGGGACGGGGTGCGGAAATGTGCGGAATATCCGGCTGGGTGGACTTCGACCGCGACCTCGGGCAGGCGGGACGCACCGCGCTGGCCATGACCGCCACCATGGCCTGCCGGGGGCCCGACGACGAGGGGCTGTGGCTGGCCCCGCACGTGGCGCTGGGACACCGGCGGCTGGCCGTGATCGACGTCGAGGGCGGCCGGCAGCCGATGGTCGCCGAGGAGGACGGCCGGCCGCTGGCCGTCCTCACCTACAGCGGCGAGGTCTACAACTTCCGTGAGCTGCGCGACGAGCTCGCCGCCCGCGGCCACCGCTTCCGCACCCGCAGCGACACCGAGGTCGTGCTGCGCGCCTACCTCCAGTGGGGCGGCGACTTCGTCACCCGGCTGAACGGCATGTTCGCCTTCGCGATCTGGGACATCCTCCGCGAGGAGCTGCTGCTGGTCCGCGACCGGATGGGCGTCAAGCCGCTGTACTACCGGCCGACCCCGGCGGGCGTGCTGTTCGGCTCCGAGCCCAAGGCGATCCTGGCCAATCCGCTCGCCCGCCCGGCGGCGGTCGACGCCGACGGCCTGCGCGAAGTGCTCGCGCTCGTCAAGACACCGGGGCACGCGATCTACCGGGACATGCACGAGGTCCGTCCCGGCGAGATCGTCACGGTGAGCCGCCGGGGCCTGGCCCGGCGCCGTTACTGGCGGCTGGAGGCGCGCGAGCACACCGACGACCTCGACACCACCGTCCGGACCGTGCGCGACCTGCTGGACGACATCGTCGAGCGCCAGCTCGTCTCCGACGTCCCGCTGTGCACCCTGCTGTCCGGCGGCCTCGACTCCAGCGCCGTCACCGCGCTGGCCGCGAAGGCGTCGAAGGAGCACGGCGCGGGCGGAATCCGGTCGTTCGCCGTCGACTTCGCCGGCTACAGCGACAACTTCCGGCCCGACGAGATGCGGGACACCCCCGACGCCCCCTACGTCCACGACGTCGTACGGCACGTCGCCCCCGACCACAGCGACATCACGCTCGACTCCGCCGACCTCATGGACCCCTCCGTACGGGCGGCGGTCCTGCGGGCCCGCGACCTGCCCACCGGCATCGGGGACATGGACGCCTCCCTGCTGCTGCTGTTCACGGCGGTCCGCCGGCACTCCACCGTGGCGCTGTCCGGGGAGTCCGCCGACGAGGTGTTCGGCGGCTACCGCTGGTTCCACGATCCGGAGACGGTCGCCGCCGACACCTTCCCGTGGCTGGTGACGCCGGGGGCCGGGCGGTTCGGCGGGCTGGCCGCGCTCCTCGACGACGCCCTGCTGCGCAAGCTCGACCTGCCCGCCTACCGCGCCGAGAGCTACCACCAGGCGCTCGCCGAGTCGCCGCGCCTGCCGGGCGAGAGCGGCCTGGAACGGCGCATGCGGGAGATCTCCCACCTGCACCTCACCCGGTTCGTGCAGATCCTCCTCGACCGCAAGGACCGTATGAGCATGGCCGTGGGGCTGGAGGTCAGGGTGCCGTTCTGCGACCACCGTCTGGTGGAGTACGTCTTCAACGCGCCCTGGTCGATGAAGACCTTCGACGGGCGGGAGAAGAGCCTGCTGCGCGCCGCCACCGCGGACGTGCTGCCCCGCTCGGTCCTGGAACGCCGCAAGAGCCCCTACCCCTCCACGCAGGACCCCGGCTACGACGCGGCGCTGCGCGAGCGCGCGGCCCGGCTGCTCGACCGCCGCGACATCCCCGTCGCGCCGCTGATCGACGTCGGCAGGGCGCGGGCCGCGCTCGCCCGGCCCGCCGGCCCCGGCGGCGCCCCGGACGGGGCCCGGGCGCAGCTGGAGGGGCTTCTCCAGCTCAACGCCTGGATGGCCGAGTACGACGTCCGGCTCGACCTCTGACCGGACTCGGATCCTCGGCGGGGTCCGACGGGCCCGTCCGGGGGGACGCTCAGCCCGCCCGTCCCGCCCGTTCCACTCCGGTGGGAGGCGCGGTGCCCGGCGGCAGCGGCCGGGCGCCCAGCCGTCCGGCCAGGGCCAGCGCCACGACGCAGGCGATGACGACGTCGGAGGCCAGCGGGGCAACCCAGGGGCGGTAGACCTCGGCGGCCCAGCGGACGACCGGGGTGGGCGGGAGCGTGAGCAGTCCCGCGGCCCCGGGCAGGTAGACCAGGCTCGTCACGACGCCGCGGACCAGCATCAGCCCGTCGAGGCGGCAGGCGGGCATGAGCGCGAGGAGCGGGAACAGCAGGGCGTCGTACCAGGGGTGCTGCATCGGCGAGGTGAGCAGCCAGCCCAGGCAGCACGCCAGCGCCGTCCGTACGGCCGGCGTCCCCGCCCCCGGCCCGGCCTGCGCCCCGAGGTACGGTCCGTACGGCGCCGCGGGCAGCCGCAGGCACAGCAGCGCGCCGGCCAGGACGGCCGCGCCGAGGGCGAGCCGCCCCTCCAGCGCGACCGCCTCCGGCCCCTCGCCGAGCCACGCCGCCACCGCCACCCGCCACGGGTCGGCCAGCGCGCGGGAGGCGACCTTGCCCGCGACGTTCGCCAGCGCCTCCGGACCCCGGGTGGCGTAGGCCGCCGCCAGGGCCGCGAGCGCCCCGGCGGCCGTGGCGGCCAGCGTGGCGGGCGACCGGCGGGCCGCCCAGAACAGCCCGGCCCCGGCCAGCGCGAACGGCGCCTTGACGGCGGCCGCCGCGCCGAGCAGCACACCCGCCGCCAGGCCGCTGCGGCGCGCGGCGAGGAAGGCCCCGAGCAGCAGGAGCGTCCCCAGACCGTCGACGTGGCCGCCGGCCACCACGTGCCACAGCATCAGCGGGTTGAGGCTCCACAGCAGGTGGGCACGGGCCCGCCGCTCGCGGGCGGGCCCGGCCAGCCGGTCCAGGAGGAACGCCGACAGCAGGAAGGCCAGCCCGGCCATCGCCTTCCAGGCGAAGACCGTGCGGGCCATCGACGCGCCGCCCGGCCACGAGGCGGCCTGCTGCGCCCAGGTGGCCACCGGCCCGTACACCGACGGGGCGTTCCGCCAGGCCGGAGGGGAGAACGCGCCGACCGGGTCGCCCACGGCGTGCAGCCACGCCGGGGTCACCACGTACGGGTCGTGTCCCAGCGCGGCGATGCGCCCGTAGATCGCGTAGTTGAGGGCGTCGGTCGAACCGGCGGGCGGCACGAGGACGAGGACGAGGACGGCCACCGCCGAGGCCGCGAGCATCGGGCCCGGCGCGGGGTGCCGGCCCCGGCGCAGCGCGTACAGCCCGGCGCCGGTTCCCAGCGCGCCGGCGACGATCGCCGCGGCGCACAGCAGGATCACCGCGGTGGCGGCGGGGGCGGCCGCGAAGGACCAGGGCGGGCCGCCGCCGAGGGCGGGCACCGCGGCCGAGGGGCCCGCCAGGCAGAGGAGCAGCATGGCTACGACGGAGGCGCCGGTCAGGGCGAGCCAGGCGCGCCCGGCGAACCGTGCGGCCCGGCGGGGAGCGGGGACGAGCACCGGCTCCGGCATCGGCTTCCAGATTAGAACACCCACGAACGTAGATCATCTATGACGTTCCGGGGTCCCACGCCCGGACGGCCCCGCGCGGGCCGGTGCGGGCCGGTGGGGGCCGGCGGAGGCCGCCCAATAGACTCGGCCGCATCATGGCCGTACAGATCTCACCCAGCATCCTGTCCGCCGACTTCGCCCGTCTCGCCGAGGCGGCCGCGGCGGTCTCCAACGCCGACTGGCTGCACGTGGACGTCATGGACAACCACTTCGTGCCCAACCTGACCCTCGGCCTGCCGGTCGTGGAGTCGCTGCTCAAGGCCAGCCCGCTGCCGCTCGACTGCCACCTCATGATCGACGATCCGGACCGCTGGGCCCCGGCCTACGCCGAGGCCGGGACGGGCAGTGTGACGATCCACGCCGAGGCCGCCAAGGCCCCGGTCCGCACCCTGCGCGAGATCCGCGCAGCCGGGGCGCGCGCCGGTCTCGCGTTGAACCCGGCCACCCCCGTCGAGCCGTACGAGGACCTGCTCGGCGAGATCGACATGCTGCTGCTCATGACGGTCGAGCCCGGTTTCGGCGGGCAGAGGTTCCTCGACATGGTGCTGCCCAAGATCCGCCGGTCCCGCGAGCTGATCGAGGCGCACGGCGGCCGGGTCTGGCTGCAGGTGGACGGGGGCGTGTCGGAGCGCACCATCGAGCGCTGCGCCGAGGCGGGCGCGGACGTCTTCGTGGCGGGCAACGCCGTCTACGGCGCCGAGGACCCGGCCCACGCGGTGGACGTCCTGCGGTCCATCGCCGCCAAGACGGACCCGGCCGGCGAGGGCGCCTGACCGGCGGGGAACCCGGCCGGCGGGAAGGCCCGGCCGGCCCGTCCGGTCCCGCCGGCGTTCTGCGATGCTTGTGTCATGGACCCGAGACGTGTCGCCCCCGGCCACCGGGGGCGCCCACGCGCATCCGACGGGAGGCGGCGCATGGACCACGGGCTGTTCGGACCGGGCTCGGTGACCTGGCGCGTGATGGGCGAGCCGATCCTGCTGGTCGGCGGGTTCAGGGCGCTGCTGATGCAGGGCCTGCACCCCAGGGCGATGCGCGGGGTCGCGCAGAACTCCGCGCTGATGGACCCGGGCGAGGCGTGGTCGCGCTTCCTGCGCACCTCCGAGTTCGTCCGGGTGCGGACCTACGGCACGACCGCCGAGGTCGCCGCCGCCGGGGCCAGGGTCAGGAGGATCCACGAGAGTCTCCGGGCCTTCGACCCCGACACCGGTGAGCGCTACCGCCTCGACGACCCCGACGCGCTGGCCTGGGTCCACGTCGGCGAGGTCGACTCCTACCTGTCGGTCGCCCGGCGGGCCGGGGTGCGGCTGAGCGACGCCGACGCCGACCTGTTCGTGGCCGAGCAGCGGCGCGCGGCCGAGGTCGTCGGCCTCAGCCCGGACGCCGTGCCCGGCTCGGTCCGTGAGATGCGCGACTACATCGAGGCCCGCCGGCCCGGCCTCTACTTCGCCCCCGAGGTGCCGCACCCGCTGCGCCAGTCGATCACCCAGTCGATCAGCGCGCCGCTCCCGCCGTACCTCGTGCCGTTCAAGCCGGTCCTGCCCGCGCTGACCGTGCTGGCCTTCGCCACCATGCCGCGCTGGGCCCGCAGGCTGTACGGCCTGCCCGGCACGCCGTTCGGCGACCTGTGGGCCACCGCCACCCTGCGGGCGCTGCAGACCGGCATCGGCCTGGTCCCCACCCCGATGCGCTACAGCCCCGACGCCCGCCGGGCGCGGCGTCTGACGGCCGAGCGGGCCGCCTGAGCGTTCCGGACCGCCCTTGAGGGGGTTCCGGCATCCGGTAGGGGTGTTCCATCCGGTTTGCCGCGCGTGGCACACTGATGTACGGACGCTGGCCTTCGGCGAGGCGTCCGTACGAAAGCGAGAAGGCAGGAAAAGCAAGAGCAGCGTGCTCCGGGGTCGGTGAAACTCCGAACCGGCGGTTACAGTCCGCGACCCGGTCGAATCCATCGACCGGTTGACCCGGTGGAATTCCGGGACCGACGGTCAAAGTCCGGATGGGAGGAAGCGCGCGGGCGGGAGAGGTGTCTTCGGGCACTCCTTTCGCCGATGACGGTGCGGGCCGCCGCCGTGAGCGGCGCGCGTGCCGTCGTGATCTCCCCCGGGGCCGCCGTGGCAGGCAAAGCTACTGGCGACGAGGAGACCCGGGTGACCGATCTGGCGCACATGCGCCGGGCCATCGAGCTCGCCGCACGCGGACGCGGCACCACCAGCCCCAACCCCGTGGTCGGCTGCGTCGTCCTCGACGCCTCGGGCCGGGTGGCGGGGGAGGGGTTCCACGCCCGCGCCGGCGGTCCCCACGCCGAGGTGGTCGCGCTGCGCGCCGCCGGTGAGCGCGCCCGGGGCGGCACCGCCTACGTCACCCTCGAACCCTGCGACCACACCGGGCGCACCGGGCCCTGCTCGGCCGCGCTGCTGGCGGCGGGCGTCGCCCGCGTCGTCGTCGCGGTGCGCGACCCCAACCCGGAGGCGGCGGGCGGCGCCGAGCGGCTGCGGCGGCACGGGGTGACGGTGGAGACCGGCGTCCTCGCCGCCGAGGCCGGGCGCGGCAACGCCGAATGGCTGACCTCCGTACGGCTCGGCCGCCCGCACGTCACCTGGAAGTACGCCGCGACGCTGGACGGCCGTTCGGCCGCCGCCGACGGCACCAGTCAGTGGATCACCTCTCCCGAGGCCCGCGCCGACGTGCACCGCCTGCGCGCCGAGGCCGACGCGGTCGTGGCGGGCATCGGCACCGTCCTCGCCGACGACCCCCTTCTGACCGCCCGCCCCGCGAGCGGGCCGCCCGCCCGGCAGCCGCTGCGCGTGGTCGTCGACTCCGCCGCCCGCGTCCCCGCCGGCGCCCGCGTCCTGGACGGCCGGACCCCCGCCCTGGTGGCGGTCGCCGCCGACGCCGACCCCGCCGCGGTCGAGGCCCTCACCGGCCGGGCCGACGTGGTACGGCTCACCCGGCGCGAGCCGTACGGCCTCGACCTGGCGGAGCTGCTCGCCGAGCTGCGTCGCCGCCAGGTCGTCGGCGTGCTGCTGGAGGGCGGGCCCACGCTCGCCGGCTCGTTCCTGCGCGAGGGCCTGGTGGACCGGGTCGTCGGCTACCTCGCGCCCGCGCTGCTGGGCGCGGGGGCCGCCGCGCTCGGCCCGGCCGGCGTCGCCACGATCGCCGGCACCCACCGCCTGGAGTTCGAGGATGTCACCCCCACCGGCCCGGACCTGCGGCTCACCGCCCGGCCGATACCCCTTCGAGGAGATGCGGATGTTCACCGGAATCGTTGAGGAGCTCGGCGAGATCGCCGCGGTCGAGCCGTTGCCGGACGCGGCGCGGCTGTCGGTCCGCGGACCGGTCGTGACCGCCGACGCCCGGCACGGCGACTCGATCGCCGTCAACGGCGTCTGCCTGACCGTGGTGGAGGTGGACGGGGACGTCTTCACCGCCGACGTGATGAAGGAGACCTTGGACCGCAGCTCCCTCGGGGCGCTGCGGCCCGGCTCCCCGGTCAACCTGGAGCGGGCCGTCCGCGCCGACGCGCGCCTGGGCGGCCACATCGTCCAGGGCCACGTCGACGGCACCGGCACGCTGCTGTCGCGCGAGCCGGGCGAGCACTGGGAGGTCGTCAGGATCTCGCTGCCGGCCGAGCTGAACCGCTACGTGGTCGAGAAGGGCTCGATCGCGGTGGACGGCGTCAGCCTGACCGTGGCGGGCGTGGACGGCGAGAGCCTCACCGTCAGCCTGATCCCCACCACGCTGCGGCTCACCACCCTCGGCGCCAAGCGGCCGGGCGACCCGGTGAACCTGGAGGCCGACGTCATCGCCAAGCACGTGGAGAAGCTGACCGCCGCCTACGCCACCGGGGGCAGGGCGTGAACTGGACGCAGGCGGGATTCGAGGTCCTCGGCACGAGGGTGCTCTGGACCGACCTGGTCGGCAACGTCGCCTCCCTGGCGACGGTGCTGCTGGCGATCCGCAAGTCGCTGTGGACCTGGCCGGTGCAGCTCACCGGCGCGGTGCTGCTGCTCATCGCCTCGCTCACCGCGCACGTCACCGGCAACGCCCTCAAGCAGGTCATGTTCGGCGGCCTCGCGGTCTACGGCTGGTGGCGGTGGTCGCGCGGGGTCCGCGACGGCGGGAGCCTGCCCGTGCGGCCCGCGCGGTTCTTCGAGCGCGCCGGGATGATCGCGACCCTGCTGGTCGGCACGATCGCGGTGGGCGTCGTCTTCTGGGTCGCCAAGCTGTCCTGGGGCGCGGCCGTTCCGCCGCCCGAGGGCTACTACCTGGTCGCCGCCGACGCCTACATCTTCGTCGGCAGCGCCGTCGCCACCTGGGCGCAGGGGCGGGCGCTGGTCGACTTCTGGATCGTCTGGGTGGCCGTCGACCTGGTCGGCGTGCCGCTGGCCTTCAAGTCCGGACTCGTCGTGTCCGGGGCGGTGTACGGGGTGTTCTTCGTGCTCGTCCTGGCCGGGTTCCTCAACTGGCTCAAGGAGTACCGCTCCTCCCGGGCGGCACTCGTCCCCGAGGAGGCGTTGTGACCGTGCTCGACCCGATCGAACGTGCCGTCAACGACATCCGCGACGGCCTGCCCGTCGTGGTCGTCGACGACGAGAACCGCGAGAACGAGGGTGACATCATCTTCGCCGCGGCCCGCGCCACCCCGCGGCTGGTGGCCTTCACCATCCGGCACAGCAGCGGCGTGATCTGCGTGTCGATGCCCGGCGAGGCCCTCGACCGGCTCGGCCTGCCGCTGATGGTGAACGACAACCGCGAGCGGCTGCGCACCGCCTACACGATCAGCGTGGACGCCCGCGACGGCGTGAGCACCGGCATCTCCGCCGCCGACCGGGCCAAGACGATCCGGACCCTGTGCGACTCGGCGACCGAGCCCTACGAGCTGGTACGGCCCGGCCACGTCTTCCCGCTGCGCTACCGCGAGGGCGGCGTGCTGGCGCGGCGCGGTCACACCGAGGCGGCCGTGGACCTCGCCAGGCTGGCCGGGCTGACCCCGGCGGGCGCGCTCGCCGAGGTCGTCAACGACGACGGCACCATGAAGCGGCTGCCCGAGCTGCGCGAGTTCTGCGACGAGCACGACCTGGCGCTGGTCTCCATCGAGCAGCTCGCGGAGTACCGCCGCCGTACCGAGCGGATGGTGACCCGGGTCGCCGAGACCCGGCTGCCGAACCGCCACGGGATGTGGCGCGCCTTCGGCTACTCCAGCGCCCTGGACGGCGGCGAGCACCTCGCCCTCGTCTACGGCGACCTGGAGGACGGCGAGAACGTCCTGGTCCGGGCCCACTCCGAGTGCCTGACCGGCGACGTGCTCGGCTCGCTGCGCTGCGACTGCGGGGTGCAGCTCGACAACGCCATGTCGATGATCGCCGAGGAGGGCCGCGGGGTGGTCGTGTACCTGCGCGGGCACGAGGGGCGCGGCATCGGGCTGCTGGCCAAGCTCCGGGCCTACAGCCTTCAGGACGCCGGCAGCGACACCGTGGACGCCAACCTGGAGCTCGGGCTGCCGGTGGACGCCCGCGAGTTCTCCAACGCCGGGCAGATCCTCGCCGACCTGGGCGTGAAGTCGGTACGGCTGCTCACCAACAACCCGGCCAAGCTGCGCGGGATGGACGGCTACGGCGTCAAGGTGCTCGGCCGTGAGCCGATGCCGGTGGCGGTGAACCCGTACAACGAGAGGTACCTCACGGCCAAGCGCGACCGCCTCGGCCACGACATCGGGCAGGAGTCGCCGGTCGCGCCGGGCGTCCGCGGCGGGCGGGAGGACGCGTGAGCGGCACCGGAAGGCCCCCGGCCGACGCCGCCGACGCCGCCGGGCTGACCGTCGGCATCGTGGCCGCCCGGTGGCACGCGGAGATCACCGACCGGCTCGTGGAGCGGGCCGTCCAGGCCGCCAGGGACAGCGGCGCCACCGAGACCGTCGTCCGGGTGGCCGGATCGCTGGAGATCCCCGTCGTGGCCCAGGCGCTGGCCGCCCGCTGCGACGCGGTCGTCGCCCTCGGGGCGGTGATCCGCGGGGACACCGCCCACTTCGACTACGTCTGCGACTCGGTGACCTCCGGCCTGACCCGGATCTCCCTCGACGAGCGGACGCCGGTCGGCAACGGCGTGCTTACCTGCGACACACTCCAGCAGGCGCTCGACCGCTCCGGGCTGCCGGGAAGCAAGGAGGACAAGGGCTACGAGGCCACCGTCGCCGCCCTGGAGACCGCGCTGCTGCTGCGCGGCCTCGCCTCCGGCGGGCGGCCCCGCTAGCGTCCGGAGCCGGAGACCCGGTGCCGGGCACGGACCCGTATGTCCCGAGGCCGGACGGCCTCGGGACATACGGGCCGGCGGGCGGTGCCACCCGCACCGCCGGCCCGGGCTCACCCCCGCGGCATCTCGTACGGCTCGCCGCAGAAGTACTGGTTGAGGGAGTTGACGGCCGCGAGGATGAGCAGCCCGGCCCGGGGGTCGTTCCGCTGGACGTTGACCGAGATCGTCATCCGCCTCCTCCCGGTGTCGTCGGCGAAGCCGAAGGTGACGTAGCCGGGGATGGAACCGGTCGCGCCCCACTTCTCCCCGCAGGTCAGCGCCACCGCCTCCAGGCCGAGGCCGTACCGGGGGAACACCGGCGCCTGCGGGGTCCCCACCCCGGTCCGCATCTCCGCCAGCAGTCGCGGGCCGATGAGACGCCCGCCGAAGAGCGCCTGGTAGAAGCGGTTGACGTCGCGGCCGTCGCTCACCAGGCCGAAGGCGGCCCAGGCCCAGGAGGGATCGATGCGGGTGAGCGGCCGCAGCGCATCCTCGCCCGTGTCCGCGCCTTCGGGCAGGTAGTAGCCGGTGGCGTGCGGGCCGTGGATGCGGGGGTCGGTGACCGGCAGGTAGGAGCGGGTCATGCGGGCGGGCCCGAGGATCCGCCGGTCCACCTCGGCGCTCAGGGTGTGGCCCGTCACCTTCTCCACCAGCATCCCCAGCACGATGTACCCGGCGTTGGAGTAGTGGAAGGCGCCGGGCTCCGGCCTCTCGACCTGCTCGGCGTACGCGACGAGCTGCTCGGGCCGGTAGGCGCGCCGCGCGTAGTGCCCGGGATCGGCGAACTCGGCGTGCTCCATGTAGTCGGCCAGCCCCCCGGTGTGGTTGAGCAGCCGCCGGACGGTGACGCGGTCGCCGTCCCGGATCAGGCCGGGCAGCAGGGCGTCGATCGGGTCGTCGAGCCGTACCTTCCCCTCCTGGACCAGTTGCAGGACGACGGTGGCCACGACGCTCTTGGTCAGGCTGGCCACCCGGAACCGGGCCTGCGGCGGCATCGGGGCACGGGTGGTCAGGTCGGCGACGCCGCCGGTGCCGATCCAGGTGCCCTCGTCGTCGTCGACGCGGGCGAGCACCCCCGGAGCCCCGGCGGCCACGATCCCGTCCAGCGTCCTCCGCACCTCGGCCAGGTCGTCCCGTGGGCGCGTCGTCGCGTGGGCGGGCGCCACACCCCCGAGGAACGCGGTGACGGCCAGGGCGATCGCGACGGTACGTGACATCAGGGGGTCCTCATCGGTTCGGGGGAGCGGGCCGCTCGGCGGACTCCCGGCGGCGGCCGCCGGCGGGGGAGCCGCTTCGGCGTCCTCCGGCGGGAAGCGCTTCAGCGTCTTCCGATGGGGAGCGCTTCGGCGTCCTCCGGCGGCGTGGGAACGAGATCAATCCTCGGCGCGCGGGCGGGCGTCCGCCTCGTCGCCGAGGCCGAGTTCCGGATGATCCCGTGGTCGCACACGGGTACGACCGCGGTGGGACGCGACGCCGGACGCCGGCCGGACCGGAGAGCAGGGGCCGGCCGGGTGTGCGATAGATTTCGTCAGGTGCCGTGATTGCCGCCACGACCGCTCTGAGCGGCGGTTTCCCGAAGGATCGTGATCGTTCAGTGAGCCCCGAATGAGCCCCGAGAGCGTCCCCGCGCCCCCGCTGCCCGTCGTGTGGCGGCCGAAGAAGGGACGGGCCGTGGCCTACGGCTTCGCCGGGCTGGTCATGCTGGGCGCCCTGGTGATGGCGTTCGTGCTGCCCGCGCCGTTCCACCTGCCCGACCGGATCGCGATGGTCGCGCTCGGCGGGGTGATCGCCTGGCTGCTGCACCTGCTCGGGCGGTGCCGGGTGGAGGCCGACGAGCGGGGCGTCACCGTGGTCAACCCGCTGCGGGTGCACCGCTACGAGTGGCCCGAGGTCCTGGGGGTGACGCTGATCGACAGCGAACCCTGGGCCAAGATCGACTTCGCCGACGGCGCGACCGTCGGCGCCATGGGCCTGCAGGGCTCGGAGAAGGAGCGGACCGTACGGCAGGTCCGCGAGCTGCTGGCGCTCATCCGGGAGCGCGGGGAGACCGACGAGCGCCACTGAGCGGCCCCGAACCCGCCGGAATCGGACACCGCCGGAACCCCTGGAAACGGGTGGGCGGGCGTAGCCTGATGTGGTGCGGTTGACCGACGTGCCGGGCCTCGGCTCGCCCGGCGAGCTGGCCGGGCTGCTCGACCGGCAGGCGTACCTCGCCGACGAGGGGCTGACCACCGCCGCCTTCCTGGCGCTGCGGATGGGCCGCCCGCTGCTGCTGGAGGGCGCCGCGGGGGTCGGCAAGACCGAGCTGGCCAGGGCCCTGGCGGCCGTGCTGGACGCGCCGCTGATCAGGCTCCAGTGCTACGAGGGCCTCGACGGCCCCCAGGCCCTCTACGACTGGGACTTCGCCCGCCAGCTCCTGCACCTCAAGGCCGCGGAGGCGGGCGGGACCGCCGACCCGGCCCGGCTGGAGACGGAGGTATACGACCGGCGCTTCCTGATCGCCCGGCCGCTGCTGCGGGCGATCGAGACCTGGCCCAGCGTCCTGCTGATCGACGAGGTGGACCGGGCCGACGTGGAGTTCGAGGCGATCCTGCTGGAGGTGCTCTCCGACTTCGCGATCTCCGTCCCGGAGCTCGGCACGATCCGCGCCGAGCACCCCCCGGTCGTCGTGCTGACCTCCAACCGCACCCGGGAGGTTCACGACGCCCTGAAACGGCGCTGCCTCTACCACTGGCTGGAGCATCCCTCCTTCGACCGGGAGGTCGCCATCCTGCTGCGGCGCCTGCCCGCCTGCTCCGAGACGCTCGCCCGGCAGGTCGCCGGCGCGGCCGGGCGGCTGCGCGGGGCCGGACTGGTGAAGCCGCCGGGGATCGCCGAGACCCTCGACTGGACCGAGGCCCTGCTGACCCTCGGCGCCCGCGAACTCGATCCCGCCCTGGCCGCCGCCACGCTCGGCGCCCTGCTCAAGCACCGCGAGGACCACGAGGCCGCGCTCGGGGACGGGCTGTTCGATGACCTCCGCCGCTGACGGCCGCGACCGGCCCGCCCCCGGCGACCGGCGGACGGGGGAGGCGCGCGGGGCGCGGCCGGGCGGGCATCCGGCCTC
>NZ_JBEZNH010000014.1:119906-179876 GCF_040653115.1 Streptosporangium sp. NPDC048047
CTCACCTGATCCGGCCTCACCTGATCCGGCCTCACCTGATCCGGCCTCACCTGATCCGGCCTCACCTGATCTGGCCTCACCTGACCTGGCCCCACCCGGCCAGGACGCCCGCGACCTGGTCGCCGTCATGACCGGGTTCGCCAGGACGCTCCGGGCCGCCGGGGTCCCCGCCGACCACGCCAGGACCCAGGGGTTGCTGCGCGCGCTGTCCTGCCTGGACGCCGCCCGGCCCGGGGACGTCTACTGGGCGGGCCGGCTCACCCTGTGCGCCTCCGCCGAGGACCTCCCCCGCTACGACCGGGTGTTCGCGGCCTACTTCGGGGGTCTGCGGGCGGGCCCCGCCCGATCCGCGACGGTGACCGTCACCCGGCACGTCGCCACCCTCGGCGGCGAGTCCGGCGACGGCGGCGAGCGGGAGTCCACGGCGCGTCCGGCCCGGGCGAGCGAGCTGGAGGTGCTGCGCAACCGGGACGTGGCCGGGCTGACCGCCGCCGAGCTGGCCGAGGTGCACCGGCTGCTGGCCCTGCTCCGGGGCGGGCGCGAACGGCGCAGGTCGCGGCGGTCCCGGCCGTCGCGTCGGGGACGGCTCGACCCCGCCGCGACGATCCGCGAGACCCTGCGCCGCGGCGGGGAGACCGCCCGGCTGCGCCGCCGCGCCCGCCGCACCAGGCCCCGCCGGGTCGTCCTGGTGGTCGACGTCAGCGGCTCCATGACGCCCTACGCCGACACGCTGCTGCGCCTCGGCCATGCCCTCCTCGCCGCCGAGCCCCGGGCCACCGAGGTGTTCAGCGCCGGCACCCGCCTCACCCGCGTCACCGCCGAGCTGCGCCGCCGCGACCCGGCCGCGGCGATGGACGCCGCCTCCCGCGCCATCCCCGACTGGAGCGGCGGCACCCGCCTCGGTGAGGAGCTGCGCCGGCTCCTCGCGCTGAACGACGCCCGCGGCGCGATCGTGGTCATCGCCTCCGACGGGTGGGAACGCGGCGACGTCTCGCTGCTGGGCGCGCAGATGGCCCGCCTGTCGCGGGTGGCGCACCGGGTGATCTGGGTCAACCCGCACCGGGGGCGGGAGGGCTACCGGCCGCTCACCGCCGGGATGCGCGCGGCCCTGCCGTACATCGACGACTTCGTCGCCGGGCACAGCCTGGCGGCGTTCGAGGAACTGGCCGCGCTCCTGGGAGGGGCTCATGCGTGACGTGTTGTCGCAGATCGTGCGGTGGTGGTCGGCCGGGGAGACGTTCGGCCTGGCCACCGTGGTGAGCACCTTCCGCAGCGCGCCCCGCCCGCCGGGCGCCGCCATGGCCGTGCTCGGCGAGGAGGCCGAGGGCAGCGTCTCGGGCGGCTGCGTCGAGGGCGCCGTCTACGAGCTGGCCCGCGAGGTGGCCGCCTCCGGCGCCCCGGTCCTGCAGCGGTACGGCGTGAGCGACGACGACGCCTTCTCGGCCGGTCTGACCTGCGGGGGAATCCTCGACGTGTTCGTCGAGCCGGTCTCGCGGGAGGCGTTCCCCGAGCTGGGGGAGGTGGCCACCTCCGTCTCCGCCCGCGAACCGGTGGCGGTGGCGACCGTGCTGTCCGGGCCCGGCCGGACCGGCGCCCGGCGGGTCGTCTGGCCGGACCGCGCCTCCGGCTCCCTCGGCGGGGACCGCCTGGACGACGCCGTCGACGACGACGCCCGCGGCATGCTCGCCCAGGGGATCACCGGGATCCGCCGGTACGGCCCGCACGGCGAGCGGCGGCTCGACGACCTGGCGGTCTTCGTGCACTCCTTCGCCCCGCCGCCCCGGATGCTGGTCTTCGGCGCGATCGACTTCGCCGCCGCGGTGGCCAGGATCGGCAAGTTCCTCGGGTACCACGTGGTCGTCTGCGACGCCCGGCCGGTCTTCGCCACCGCCAAGCGCTTCCCCGACGCCGACGAGGTCGTCGTCAGATGGCCGCACGACTACCTGACCTCGATCTCCGTGGACGAGCGCACCGCGATCTGCGTGCTCACCCACGACCCCCGCTTCGACGTGCCGCTGCTGGAGGTCGCCCTGCGCACCCCGGCCGGCTACGTCGGCGCGATGGGCTCGCGCCGTACCCACGAGGACCGGCTGGAGCGGCTGCGGGAGGCCGGGCTGGTGGAGGCCGAGCTGGCGCGGCTGCGCTCGCCGATCGGGCTCGACCTGGGCGCGCGGACCCCCGAGGAGACCGCGGTGTCCATCGCCGCCGAACTGGTCCAGCTGCGCTGGGGCGGCTCGGGGCGGCCGCTCACCGGCGGCTCCGGGCGCATCCACGGGGACGGGGCCCGGCTGTGACCCCGGGGCCCCGGAACCCGCGAAACCCGGAGCCGCGAAACCCGGAGCCGCGAAACCCGGAGCCGCGAAACCCGGAGCCGGAGATCCGGGAGCCGGGCGGGTCCGCCGAGCCGGTCACCGCCGGGCTGCTGCTGGCGGCCGGGGCGGGCTCGCGCCTCGGCACGCCCAAGGCCCTGGTCGAGTTCCGGGGGGAGCGGCTGGTCGACCGCGGGGTGCGGACGCTGCGCGAGGGCGGCTGCCACCCGGTGGTCGTCGTGCTCGGGGCCGCGGCCGCGCAGGTGCGCGGGGCGGTGACGGTGCGCAACCCCGGGTGGCGCACCGGCATGGGCTCCTCGCTGCGCGCCGGCCTGGCCGCGTTGCCGGACGACGCCGAGCGGGTGGTGATCGCCCTGGTGGACCAGCCGTTCGTCGGGCCGGAGGCGGTGCGGCGGCTGATCCGGGCGGCGCGGCAGGGGGCGTCGGTGGCCGTCGCCGTCTACGGCGGGGCGCGGCGGAACCCGGTGCTGATCGCGAGGGAGCACTTCGGCCGGGTCGCCGCGATGGCGACCGGCGACGTCGGCGCCCGGCCGTTCCTGCGGGCGCACCCCGAACTGGTCGTCCCGGTGGCCTGTGACGACGTCGGCGATCCGGCCGACATCGACACCCCGGCCGACCTGTCGGCGCTGCGGGAGCGGTGACCGGCGCGCCGGACGCCGCAGACGCGGGCCGTACCGGACGCCGTGGGCGGCGCGGCGGTGACCCGTACCGGATGCCGTAGGCGCGGGCCGTACCGGACGCCGTGGCGGTGACCCGCGCCGGGCGCTAGAAGCGCAGGGTGGCCACGGCCGCGCGGTGGTCGCTGCCCGCGGCCTCCTCGACGGCCGCGCCGGTGGCGGTCAGGCCGCGGTAGAGGATGTGGTCGGGCCGGGTGACGGGGAAGGACGCCGGCCAGGTGAAGCCGAGCCCCGACCCCGCCTCCTGCTGGGCGTCCAGCAGCGGGGGCACCAGTCCGGAGCGGTTGCGGTCGGTGGTGGCGGTGTTGAGGTCACCGAGCAGGAGCAGCCGCCGGCTGTCGTCGGCGTCGACGATCCGCCGGACGTAGGAGAGGTTCTTGTCGCGCAGGTCCGTCTCGCCGGGACGGGCCGAGGCCAGGTGCATGACGTAGACGGTCACCCTGCCCTTGGGGGTGTTCACCACGGCCCGCAGGGCCCGCGCCCAGTCCAGGCCGATGTCCGCCTTGCGGGCCTCGACGATCGGGAACCGGCTCCACAGGCCCACCGTCGTGACCTGGTAGTGGTACGGGAAGGTCTCGCCGAGGGCCTTCGCCGCCGGGCCGCCCGGGGTGAGCTCCTGAAGCGCGACGAGGTCCCTGCCCTCGGCCAGACGCTGTACGGCCCGCCCGGAGGCGTCGTTGGTCACTCCCACGTTGAGCGTGGCGACCGACAGGTCGCTCGGCCCGCCGGGCGGCCTGCGCAGCAGGGCGGGGCCGAACATGACCCCCCACACGGTCGCCGGGACCAGCGCGGCGGCGACGGCCTTCCACGAGCGGGCCGGCAGCGCGCCCAGCAGCAGGAACGGCACGGCGACGCCGAGCCAGGGCAGCCCGCTCTCCAGCACCGGCGTGAACCCGCCGAGATCCGGCAGGAGCCCGTGGCCGCCGAGGACCAGGGCGAGCGCCCCCGCCAACACGATGATCACTCGCTCGAGCACCGCACCGCTCCCTGCCCGCCTGATCATGATCCTCCACTGCCCTCGAAACGCGTACGCTACCCGTTTCGCGGCGGGAAAGGGGGGCGCTTGGTGGCGGGCCGGTGAGTCGATAGCCTGTCCCGCGAAGACAACGGAACATCATTCGGTTCTCCCGGGTCGCCCGGGAGGCCGGGCGATCCGGAAAAAGGCCCGCGGGCGGGCCCGGACGCGGGCGGAAGGACGATCTCACGATGCGCATCGGCATGGCCCTGAACTACTCGGGGGGCTTCAAGGAGACGGTGGCCGAACTGGCCGACTACGAGAAGGCGGGACTCGACATCGTCTTCGTGGCCGAGGCGTACAGCTTCGACGCGGTGAGCCAGATGGGCTACATCGCGGCCAGGACGGAGCGGCTGCAGATCGCCTCCGGCATCCTGCCGATCTACTCCCGCACCCCGACCCTGCTGGCGATGACCGCCGCCGGCATGGACTACGTCTCCGACGGCCGCTTCACCCTGGGCCTGGGCGCCTCGGGGCCGCAGGTGATCGAGGGCTTCCACGGCGTGCCGTACACCGCGCCGCTGGGCCGTACCCGCGAGGTCGTGGAGATCTGCCGCCGGGTCTGGAAGCGCGAGCGCCTGACCTACGAGGGCAGGTACTACAACGTCCCGCTCCCCGCCGGCCAGGGCACCGGCCTGGGCAAGCCGTTGAAGATCATCAACCGTCCGGTCCGGGACCGCATCCCCATCGTGATCGCCGCCATCGGGCCCAAGAACGTCGAGCTGGCCGCGGAGCTGGCGGAGGGCTGGGAACCGATCTTCTACATGCCGGAGAAGGCCGCCGACGTCTGGGGGGCGTCGCTGGCCGCGGGGAAGGCCAGGCGCGACCCGGCCCTGGGCGAGCTCGACGTCATCGCCCAGGCGCCGCTGGCCATCGGCGAGGACGTGTCGGAGTGGCTGGAGCTGGGCCGGCCGATGGCCGCCCTCTACATCGGCGGCATGGGCGCCAAGGGCAAGAACTTCTACAACGACCTCGCCCGCCGCTACGGCTACGAGAGGGAGGCCGAGCAGATCCAGAACCTCTACCTCGACGGCAGGAAGGACGAGGCCGCCGCGCTCGTCCCGCACGAGCTGCTGGAGCAGATGTCGCTGATCGGCCCGGAGGGCCACGTCCGCGAGCGCCTGGCGGTGATGCGGGACTCGGGCGTCACCACGATCAACGTGGCCCCGCTGGGCCGCACGCACGCCGAGCGGGTCCGGCTGATCGAGAAGGTCAGGGACCTCACCGCCTGACGCCCCGCGCGCCGGAGGCTCGCCGCCCGGGGAGTGCTCGCCGTCGATGGTGAGGAGACGGTCAACGGCCGGGCCCGCCGCTACTTCCGGATCACCGACGAGGGGACGGCGATCGTCAGGAGCGAGGCCAGGCGCAGGAACGAGGCGGCGGCCCTGGTCCTCGACCGCACGGCCCTCGCGTGACGCGGCTGGAGCGGGGCTATCGCAGGTTGCTCCTGGCCTATCCCGCGGGCTACCGCAGGGCGCACGGCGACGAGCTCGTTGCGAGAGCGCTCCTCCGCACGCCGCCCCGGTGATCCCCTGAGGCTCCGCGCCCGGGTGAGGACGCGGGGGAGGGCCTTCGGCGTGGACGCTCTTCGAGGGGCCCGGCTCCGGCCGGGCCCCTCGTCGTTCCTTGGGGACCCGGAGTCGTTCCCTGAGGGACCCGGAGTATTGACAAACCCTCTTGTCTTCCATGAAATGTGAGGTGGATCACAGGGAAAGGGGGAATTGTGCGGCGAATGTGCCGGTTCTACCCCCTCGTGAGGTTCTTCCCGGTGATCGTGTGGCTCGTCGAGCGGCTGCACGTCGATCTGTGCCGTACCAGCAGCCGTCTCTGTCGCTGAACCCGGTCCACCCTCGATCACCCCCTTTTTCCTCACCGGCATGACCGTGTCCGCTCCGGCGTGCCTTCTTCCGGAAAGTCTCACCATGAAGAAGTTCTCCTTCTCCCTGCAACTGCTGCTGGGTCTGGCCGTCGGCCTCCTCCTCGGCTTCGTCGCCCGCGCCGGCGACGTCGCCTGGCTCACCGCCACCCTGACCGAGGTCGGCAAGATCTTCGTCCAGCTCCTCAAGCTGGCCGTCCCGCCGCTGGTCTTCACCGCCGTCATCGTCAGCATCGCCAACCTGCGCAACGTCAACGGGGCCGCCCGGCTGGCCGGCAAGACGCTGCTGTGGTTCTTGGGCAGCTCACTGATCGCCGTCGCGTTCGGCATCGGCCTCGGGCTGCTGCTCGACCCCGGCCAGGGCGTCACCATCTCCACCGCGGGCGCCAAGGCCCCCGACCTGGAGGGCGCCGGAACCTGGGTCGACTTCCTGACCGGCATCATCCCGACCAACATCGTGACCTCCTTCACCGAGGTCAACGTCCTGCAGATCGTCTTCCTGGGGGCCGCCCTCGGCGCCGCCGCCATCGCGGTGGGGGAGAAGGCCAAGCCGTTCCTCGACATCAGCCAGTCGGTCCTCGAACTGGTCCAGAAGGCCCTGTGGTGGATCATCCGGCTGGCCCCGATCGGCACCGCCGGCCTCATCGGCAAGTCCGTGGCCACCTACGGCTGGGACCTGCTGGCCCCCCTCGCCAAGTTCAGCGCCGGCGTCTACATCGGTTGCGCCCTGGTCCTCCTCGTCAGCTACCCGCTGCTGCTGGCCCTCGCCGGCAGGGTCAGTCCGCTGACCTTCTACCGCAACGCCTGGCCCGCCATCGAGCTGGCCTTCGTCTCCCGCTCCTCGGTCGGCACCATGCCGCTCACCCAGCGCGTCACCACCGAGCGCCTCGGCGTGGACCGCGACTACGCCTCCTTCGCCGTGCCGTTCGGGGCGACCACCAAGATGGACGGCTGCGCCGCGATCTACCCGGCCCTCGCCGCGATCTTCGTGGCGCAGGTGTTCGGCGTCCAGCTCGGGGTGGGCGACTACCTGCTGATCGCGTTCGTCTCCGTGGTCGGCTCCGCCGCCACCGCCGGCCTGACCGGCGCGATCGTCATGCTCACCCTCACCCTCAGCACGCTCGGCCTGCCGCTTGAGGGCGTCGGCCTGCTGCTGGCCATCGACCCGATCCTCGACATGATCCGCACCGCCACCAACGTGGCCGGTCAGATGGTCGTGCCGGTCATCGTGGCCCGCTCCGAGGGCAGGCTCGACGAGGCGGTCCTCAACGCCCCGCCGCAGTCCCTGGACGAGGCCCCCGCCCCCGCCCCCGCCCCCGCCCCCGCTCCCGGCCGGGCCGAGCCCCTGCCGGCCTGACACACCGCCGGAGGGCGGGTCCCGGTCCGCCGGGGCCCGCCCTTCCCGCGTCCCACCCCCTGTGCCCCGCCCTCCGCGCGTTCCGCGGCCGGTGCCCGGCGCGCGTGCCGGCCGTCCCGCACCCGGCGTCCCGTACGGCCCGGGCCCGCACGTGGGTGACCTCCGTACGACGCCCCGTGCCGGCCGGGCGGCGCGGAGAGAGCCGCGGAACGGGCAATACCATGCCGTAATGACCGTCACTCATGCCCGGCGCCGCGAGCGGCTGGCGGCCCTGCTCCCCGCCCGCGAGGCGGACGCGATCCTGGTCACCGGCGGCGTCAACGTCCGCTACCTGACCGGCCTGGACAGCTCCAACGCGGCCCTGCTGGTCCGGGCCGACGCCCGCGCCGCGCTCGCCACCGACTCCCGCTACGCCGAGACCGCGCGGCGGGTCTGCCCCGACGTCGAGGTGATCGAGAACCGCGACGTCGCCGGGGTCCTGGCCGCGGCCGCCCTGGCGGACTCGCCGCCCGGCCGCCTCGCGGTCGAGGGCCACCGGATGACGGCGGACGCCTACTTCGCGCTGGGCGGGGAGCTGCTGCGGCTGTCCGGCCTGGTGGAGTCGGTGCGCCGGGTCAAGGACGAGGAGGAGATCGGCCTGCTGCGCACCGCGTGCGAGCTGACCGACGGGGCGTTCGCCGAGCTGCTGCCCACGCTGCGGCCCGGCCTGACCGAGCGGGAGGTCGCGCGGGCGCTGGAGCGCCACATGGCGGACCTGGGCGCCGACGCGCCCGCCTTCGCCACGATCGTGGCGAGCGGGCCCAACGGCTCCATCCCGCACCACTCGCCCTCGGACCGGCCCCTCGCCCGCGGCGACCTCGTCACGATGGACTTCGGGGCGCGCCACGGCGGCTACCACGCCGACATGACCCGGACGGTGGCGATCGGCGAGCCCGCCGCCTGGCAGCGCGAGCTGTACGACCTGGTCCGCGCCGCCCAGCGCGCGGGCCGCGAGGCCGTACGGCCGGGCGTCTCCGTCCACGAGGTGGACGCCGCCGCCCGCGACCTCATCGCGGCGGCCGGCCACGGCGGGCACTTCGGTCACGGCCTCGGGCACGGCGTCGGGCTGGAGATCCACGAGGTGCCGTTCCTGTCCCCGGCCCCGGCCGCAGTGAAGGCCGAGCCAGGGCGCGAGCACGCTAGACTAGAGGATCGAGTGCCGGTCACCGTTGAGCCCGGGGTCTACATACCGGGCAGGGGCGGCGTCCGCATCGAGGACACGCTCGTGACGCGTGATGACGGACCGGAACTTCTCACACGGACGACCAAAGAGCTGCTTGTCCTTTAAGAGCGGCCGTACGCAGGAGAAACTAGTGGCGACGACGAACGACCTCAAGAACGGCCTGGTGCTCAAGCTCGACGGTGGCGAGCTCTGGACCGTCGTGGAGTTCCAGCACGTCAAGCCCGGCAAGGGTGGTGCGTTCGTCCGCACCAAGCTGAAGAACATCCTGTCGGGCAAGGTCGTGGACAAGACCTTCAACGCGGGCGTCAAGGTCGAGGTGGCCAACGTCGACAAGCGGGAGATGCAGTTCTCCTACATGGACGCCGACGAGTTCGTGTTCATGGACACCGAGACCTACGACATGCTCCACGTCTCCCGGGTCGCGGTCGGAGACGCCGCGAACTACCTGCTGGAGAACATGCTCGCCACCGTGGCGATCAACGAGGGCAACGTCCTGTACGTCGAGCTCCCGGCCGCCGTCGAGCTGACCATCTCCGAGACCGAGCCGGGCCTGCAGGGCGACCGCTCCACCGGCGGCACCAAGCCCGCCACGCTGGAGACCGGCGCCGAGATCAAGGTGCCGCTGTTCATCACGACCGGCGAGAAGGTCAAGGTCGACACCCGCACCGGCGATTACCTCGGCCGCGCCTGATGTCGGCACGCGGTAAGGCGCGCAGGCGCGCGCTGGACATCCTGTTCGAGGCGGAGGCGCGCGGCGAGGACCCCCTCAAGATCCTCGCCGAGCGTCTGGAGCGGGCCGACCCGCCGGTCAACGAGTACACCGCGGCGATCGTCGAGGGCGTGTGCCGCCACCGGGACCGCATCGACGAGCTGATCACGACGTACTCCGAGGGCTGGACCCTCGACCGCATGCCCGCGGTCGACCGCAACCTGCTGCGCGGCGGCACCTACGAACTGCTGTGGATGCCCGACGTCCCCGAGGGCGTCGTCATCAGCGAATGGGTCGGTCTCGCCTCGGAGCTGTCCACCGACGAGTCGCCGCAGTTCGTCAACGGCCTGATGGCGCGGTTCAAGCAGCTCAAGCCCTCCCTGGCGCTGTAGGGCGCGAGCCCGCCGGCCCCCTCGCGGACCCCCGCGGTCCCCGGTTCCCCGGAGGCCGCCGGGGCCGCACCCGGGTCCGGGCCGTAGGCTGGGCTCGTCACAGGCCATAGGGAGGCGATCCGAAGTTGCGCGCCGTAGGCACTTCACGGCAGTCAGGCACCCCGGCGGTCCGCACCGCCGTGGTCTGGGACGTCCTGCGGGCGGTGCTCGCCGAACGGTCGTCCGCGACCGGCCGGGACCGGCTCGACATCGTCGACGCCGGGGGCGGCACGGGGGGCTTCGCCGTACCGCTGGCCGAACTGGGGCACGCCGTCACGGTCGTCGACCCCAGCCCCGACTCGCTGGCGGCCCTGGAGCGGCGCGCCGCTGAGGCGGGCGTGGGCGTGCGCGCCCTGCAGGGCGACGCCGCCGACCTCGGCGACCTGCTCCCGGCAGGCTCCGCCGACCTGGTGCTGTGCCACAGCGTGCTGGAGTACGTCGAGGACCCGGCGGGGGCGCTGGCCGCCATGGGCGGCCTGCTGCGCGCGGGCGGCGTGATCAGCGTGCTGGCCGCCAACCCGGTCGCCGCCGCGCTGCACCGCTCGGCCGCCGGCCGGTTCGACGAGGCCCGTGAGGTCCTGGCCGACCCCGAGGGCCGCTGGGGCGACCGCGACCCCACGCCCCGGCGCTTCACCCGCGAGGCCCTGTCACGGCTCCTCGCCGGGGCCGGCTTCGCCCCCGGCGACGCCCACGGCGTGCGGATCTTCGCCGACCTGGTGCCCAGCCGGCTGCTCGACGGCGAGCCGGGCGCGGCCCGCGCGCTGGTCGCGCTGGAGCAGGCGGCCGCCGCGCACCCGGTGCTCCGGGACATCGCGACCCAGTTGCACGTCCTCGGCCACCGATGAGGGTTGTGCCGAACGCCTGTTCCCATAGGATGGCGGGGTGTCGAGGAAACAGCAGGTGCCGCGTCCCGGATCGGCGCTGGGCACCGACGACACCGGCTGCCCGATCCTGCACGTCGACATGGACGCCTTCTACGCGAGCGTCGAGCTGCGCGAGCGCCCCGAGCTGCGCGGCGTCCCCGTCATCATCGGCGACCCCGGCGCGCGGGGCGTGGTGCTCAGCGCGACCTACGAGGCCAGACGGTTCGGGGTGCACTCGGCGATGCCCATGACCCGGGCCCGCCGGCTCTGCCCCCGGGCGGTGGTCATCCCGCCCAGCCGGCACAAGTACACCGAGGTCTCCCGCGGCGTCATGGAGATCTTCCGCTCGATCACCCCCGACGTGGAGCCCATCGCCTCCGACGAGGCGTTCCTCGACGTCGGCGGGGCCCGCAAGCGGCTCGGCCGCCCCGCCGTGATCGCCGCGGCGATCCGCGAGCAGGTCGTCCGGGAGCACGGGATCACCTGCTCCGTCGGGGTGGCCGGCAGCAAGTTCGTGGCGAAGCTCGCCTCCCAGCACTGCAAGCCCGACGGCCTGCTGGTGGTGCCCGCCGGCGAGGTCGTCGACTTCCTCCACCCCCTGCCCGTCGCGGCCCTGTGGGGCGTCGGCGAGCGCACCGAGCGCTCCCTGGTACGGCTCGGCATCAAGACGGTCGGCGACCTCGCCCACACCCCGGTCGACACCCTGCGGCGCGAGCTGGGCCAGGCGGCCGGGACGCACCTGGCCGAGCTGGCCTGGGGGCGTGACCCGCGCCCGGTGCGGGCCGACGTGCCCGACAAGAGCATCGGCGCCGAGGAGACGTTCGCCACGGACGTGGGCGACCCGGTGGAGATCCGCCGCGAGCTGCTGCGCCTGTCGGAGCGGGTCGCGGCCCGGCTGCGCGAGGGCGGCCACGTGGGCCGCACGGTCGGCGTCAAGCTCCGCCGGGCCGACTTCAGCACCATCACCCGGTCGCGGACCCTGCGGGAGCCCACCGACGTCGCCCACGACCTCTACACCGTCGCCTGCGAGCTGTACGCCGCCTCCGGCCTGGTCCGGACGCCGCTGCGGCTGGTCGGGGTGCGGGTGGAGAACCTCCGCCCCGAGGCCGGGACGCCCCGGCAGCTCGGGCTGGACGAGCGGGAGAAGGGCTGGCGGGAGGCGGAGCGGGCCATGGACCGGGCGGCCCGCAGGTTCGGACGGGATGTGGTGCTCCCGGCTTCTCTTGTCCGCCCTCCGTTTGATGAAATAGATCTATGACGTCACCTCCGGTTTGGACTACGTTGGACGTTTTCTTTCGTCTACGTCTACAGCCTCGTATTCTGGGGATAACCGACCGCGAGGTTCGGACACCCCGTGTCGTCCGTCACCGTCTTCCCCGTCCTGGGGCCGTCCTTGGGAGGCGCCGTGCCGCTCTCTGAGCACGAGCAGCGCTTGCTCGAACAGATCGAGCAGGCCCTCTACGCCGAGGACCCGAAGTGGGCCAACACCGTCAGGATCAGTGACCCGCGCAGCCATTACCGGCGCCGCCTGGTGAAAGCCTCCATCGGCTTCGTCCTCGGCATCGCCCTTCTGATGGTCGGCGTCGTGATCAATGAGATCCCCATCGGTGTCGGCGGTTTCGTGGTCATGCTCGCCGCGTGTCTTTGGGGTCTGTCGAGTTGGAAGCGGATGAACGGCTTCGGTGACGCCCCAGGGGCCAAGCCGGGCCGGCAGAAGGGCGGGGCGGTCCGTCATCCGGGGCCCCGGCAGACCTTCATGGAGAGGATGGAGGAACGCTGGCGCCGCCGGCACGACGATCGCTAGGTTCGATCGCCGGGTTCTGATCGTCAGGTTCCGTCCCGTGGGCCTCCGGCGTGACCGGGGTCCGCGGCACGGAACCCGCGCCTGGGCGGCCCCCCGCCCACCGGCGCGCCACGGGCCGCCTCCTTCGACGGAGGCGGCCCGTTCCGGTCCCGTGGTCAGGCGCGGCCGGTCAGCCGGCCGCCGGTCAGGCCGTCCAGCCTGGCCGTCAGCCGCAGCCGCGCGCTCTCCAGCCGCTCGGCGGCCTCCAGCAGGCGCCCGCCCGCCCGGCGTATCCGCAGGAGCGTGGACGGCGGCATCAGCACCGCGCGGATCCGCCGGCCCCGCGTCGCCCGAGCCGCCAGCGCCCGCCGTACCAGCCGCAGGTCCTCCCGCAGGGGGCCGGTCTCACCGGGGGTGCGGGCGAACATCATCCGCTCGACCAGGGTGGTGATCCTGCTCAGCGCGGCCGCCTCATCGGCGTCGAACCCGTGCTGCCCGGCCAGCCGCCCGGCCAGGGCGCGGGGGCTCTCGCTCGGCAGCCGGCGCATGCCGTAGTCGCACAGGACGTCGTCCAGCTCGGCCCAGGCGGCCGGCACCGCCCCCTCCGCGGCGCCGCGGCCGGTCCGGGCCTCCGCCGTCCCGGCGGGCGCCGTCGCGGACGGGCCGCCGGGCTCCCCGGACGGCCGGCTCGGGCCCCGGGAGAAGGACCTGCGGCGCCGGGCGCGCAGCTCCCAGCGGAGCGCCGCCGGCACCAGCGCCACCAGCAGCACGGCCAGCAGGCCGAGGCCGGCCCAGGCGGCGACCGGCGTGCCCTCGTCCACCGCGACCGGCACCCCGGTGAGGTCGCGCTGCAGCGTCCGGTCGTCGCGAGAGCGGGCCGAGGGGTCGCGCGGCGTGTCCGCGCCGCCCGAATCCGTCTCCGGGGCGGAGTCCGGCCGGCCTGCGCCGTCCGTGGTGACCTGGGGGCGGGTGTAGACGGGCACCGACGCGGTGCCCTGGCCCGCCGACCCGGCCGGGGTGGGCTCGAACCGCAGCCAGCCGGTCCCCGCGAAGTACAGTTCGGGCCAGGCGTGCGAGTCGTGGGCGCGCACCTGCCAGGCGCCGGAGACGTTGGTGCCCCCGGTGTAGCCGACGGCGACCCGGGCGGGGATGCCCAGGATCCGGGCCAGCACCGCCATCGAGGCGGCGAACTGCTCGCAGTAGCCGGTCCGGCTGCGCAGCAGGAAGTCCGCCAGCGCGGAGCCGGTGTGCCCCCGGGTGGCGAGGCTGTAGGTGAACCCGCCCTTCTTGGTGAAGAACTCCTGGAGCTGGATCGCCTTCTCGTACGGGCTCGCGTCGTCCTCCGTCACCCGCCTGGCCAGCGCCCGGACCTCCCGCGGCAGGTCCGGGGGCAGCCGCAGGTAGCGCTCGCCGACGGAGTCCGGCGGGGTCCCGGCGGCCTTGAGCGCCTCGGCGGTGGGGATGGGTTCGGCGCTGGTGACCCGGTAGGTCAGCCCCGCGGCGGTGTCGCTGGTGGAGAACACCATGAGCGTGTCCCGGTCGGGCCGCCAGTCGCCCTCGGCGTCGACCCGGCTCGCGGGGTACGGCAGCGGCAGGAAGCTCATGCCCCTGACGTCCTCGCTCACCGTGATCGAGGTGGTGGTACGGGTGACCGGCGTGGCCGGGGCCAGCCCCGGCGGCGCGGGCAGCGGCCCCTCCGAGGTGCGGTCCTCGGGGCGGCCGTGCGGCTCCGACATCGTCCACTGCTCGCCGTCGAAGACGTCCAGGGCGTAGGTCCGCAGGTAGCGGGACAGGCCGTCGCTGCTGGTGTAGCTCAGCACGGTGGAGTTCTCCGGCAGCGACAGCAGCCCCCGCATGCTGACCATCGGGTTGGAGACGCTGATCGAGTTGCCGCCCCGCCCCCTGCCGTTGCCCACGCCGAAGCCGAACAGCGGGTCGGGCTCCAGGGTGGGCAGCAGCGCGGGCACCAGGACGGCCAGCGCGACCGCGGCGAAGCCGATGCGCTTGCCCGACATGCGCAGCGTTCCCGTCTCGGCGTCGGACGGTCTCGGCGCGACGAAGGAGGGGGCCCGGCGGACCAGCACCGCCCTGCCCCAGTGGCTGATCCGCTCCCGCCCGTCGGCGGCCAGCAGCCCGAGGTAGCCGGTGGCCGCGATGATGAACGCCAGCCAGTTGATCGGGTCGGAGATCACCGCCGCCGGGACGGTGAACAGCGTCAGCAGCGGCAGCCCGGCCAGCGCGGCCCGGCGCATCCGGACCGCCAGCAGGTCGACGACGATCGCGATCAGGCCGACGCCGCCGCAGGTCAGCAGGACGATGCCGGGGCTCGCCGGCACCGGGGCGGCGTAGCGCTGGATGTCGGTGAAGCCGGTGGCCAGCAGCCGGCCCAGCACGCGCACGGACGACACGGTGGGCACCAGGACGGCCCACGCCTCGTCCCGGGCGAAGACCGCGGTCAGGAAGATCAGGACGGCCAGCAGCTGGAGCGGGGCCACCAGCCAGTCCGGCAGGGCGTGGCGGCCGGCCAGCAGGCCGGTCCCGGTCACCACCAGGATCACCCCGAGGCTCGACCAGAACCAGGCGCCGCCGGAGAACAGGGGGTAGAGCGCGACCGCGACCGCTCCGGTGGCCGCGCCCGCCGCGACGGTGAGCCTCATGCCGCGCCTCCACCCCGTGCGGACCACCTCATGCGGGGCGTCCACCGGTCGCGGACCGCCCCGGAGGCCCCGGCGGCGGCCCCGCCGGGTGCGAACCGTCCCTGAAGCCTCATACGGCACCTCCACTGGTCGCGAACCGCCCGCGCTGCCCGGCCTCCGGCCACACGTCGGCGATCGAGACGCCGGACGGCAGGCGCACGACGCGCCAGCCCGCCCCGGCGAGGACGGCCTGCGCCGCCCGGTACTCCTCGTTCGAGCCCAGTTCCGGACGCTCCCACCCGGCCACGTCCAGCAGCACGGCCACCCCGGTCATGTTCCCGTGCCTGAGCCGGGCCAGTGCCTCGGCCTGCTCCACGTCGATCCCGCCGAGCACGGCCACCACCAGGCCGTCGCCGCCGCCCTGCCGCAGCGCGCCCACGCCGTACTCCAGCGAGCGGGAGGAACCGGTGCGCACCACGGCCAGGGCGTCCAGCAGCGACCAGCTCGTCCCGACGTCCTCCAGGTGCTGGGCGCCCTGGTCGGTGACCAGCCGCAGCCCCAGCCCCTCACGGGCCAGGTGGACCCCGATGGACGCCGCGGCCGAGACCGCGACCTCGAACGACGAGCGGGGGCCCTCGCCGCGGTGCGCGTACCTGCGGGTGTCCAGCAGGAGCGCGCCGCGGCTCTGCCACTGCTGCTCCTCGCGCCGCACCATCAGCTCGCCGTACCGGGCGGTCGAGCGCCAGTGCACACGCCGCAGGTCGTCGCCCTGCCGGTACTCGCGGGGCGCGACGTCGTCGTCGCCGGCCGCGGCGACGCTCCTGGTACGGCTCTCGCCGCCGCCGCTCCACTCCCCGGAGAGACGGACGTGCGGCAACGTCACCACCCGCGGGGTCACCACGAGGGTGTCGCTGACGGTGAACGACCTGCTCAGCTCCACCAGGCCGAACGGGTCACTGATCCGGACCGTCAGCGGGCCGATGGGGAAGCGGCCGCGAAGGTCGGAGCGCACCCGGTAGTCGATCTCCCGGACGCCGCGGGACTCCACCCGGTCCAGGATGAACCGGGGGCGCGCCCCGAGCGCGTAGGGGACGGTGTCCTCGATCAGCAGCAGGCCGGTCGGCAGCCGGGTGATGTTCTCCAGGCGGAGCGTCACGGTGGCGTCGCTGCCGGTCTCGGCCCTGGGCGGATCCAGCCGCCGCGCGCAGCTCAGCCGGTAGCGGGTGCGGGCCACCACCACGGCCGCCAGCAGCGGCAGGGCGGCGATCAGCACGCCGATCCTGAGCAGGTCCTGTTCCCCGAGGACGACGGCGCACAGCATCGCCGCGAGGCCGGAGGCGATGAACGACCGGCCGCGCGACGTCAGAGCCCTGAGTCCCGAGGTCACTTGGCCGGGGCCTCGGGGACGGGCACCCGCCGGACCAGCTCGGCCACCACCTGCTCGGGCATCCGGCGCTGGCCCTGGGCCTCGACGCTGGGCAGCAGCCGGTGGGCGAGCACGGGGCCGCTCAGCTCCTGCAGGTCGTCGGGGATGACGTAGTCGCGGCCGGAGAGCGCGGCGTGCGCCCGCGCGGCCCGGACCAGCTGCAGGGTCGACCGGGGAGAGGCGCCCAGCCGCAGGTCGGGGGAGGTGCGGGTGGCGGTCACCAGGTCGACGGCGTACTTCTTGATCGGCTGGGAGACGTAGACGGCGCGCACCGCGTCGATCAGCGCCCGCACCTCGGCGGTGGTCGCCACCGGCTCCAGCTTGTCCAGCGGGGAGGCGGCGCCGTGCACGTCGAGCATCTCCAGCTCGGCGCCCGCCCCAGGGTAGCCCATCGCGATCCGGGCGGTGAAGCGGTCGCGCTGCGCCTCGGGGAGGGGATAGGTGCCCTCCATCTCGATGGGGTTCTGGGTGGCGATCACCATGAAGGGGCCGTCCAGCACGTAGGTCGAGCCGTCCACGGTGACCTGGCGCTCCTCCATGCACTCCAGCAGCGCCGACTGGGTCTTCGGAGAGGCCCGGTTGATCTCGTCGCCCACCACGATGTTGGCGAACACCGGTCCGGGCTTGAACTCGAACTCCCTGGTCTGCTGGTTGTAGGCGCTGACCCCGGTGATGTCGCTGGGCAGCAGGTCGGGGGTGAACTGGATCCGGCGCACCGGGCAGTCGATGGACCGCGCCAGCGCCTTGGCGAGCATGGTCTTGCCGACTCCGGGCACGTCCTCGATGAGCAGATGGCCCTCGGCGAGGAGAACGGTGAGGGTGAGGCGGACGACGTCGGCCTTGCCCTCGATCACCGACTCGATCGCCTGGTGGATCCGCTGGGCCGTGACCACCAGCTCGTCGAGCCGGGGAGGGACGTCATGGGTTACTGCCACCAGGCCTCCATGAGGGTGCGGCGGTTTTGCGCCGGGGGTCATATTTCGGGGCTTTAGCGCCCCTTTTCATTGTGGGTACCGACATTACGGTGCCGGAAGTTCCCGGGCGACCCGATGTGGGCATGAGACCTCATTTCGGGCTGCCCGCCGCGCCGGGCCCGCGTCACATCGCCGCCGGTCCGCCGATTTCATGATCGTTCGGCCATGGGCCGTCTTCCCGACACGCCCGTGACGTACCGGGGCCTTCCACCCCCTCCACTTCGCTCCACCCCTTCTGACCTGGGATTTCTTCACCGAAGTCGATCGCCGGGAGCCGCGGAATCAGTTGACGGTGGAGAGAAGTGGAGTATGGTGGTGCGCAGTGGAGAGCAGGGACGAAAGTGGCTCGCCCTCCGCAAGGCACGGGAGGTGGGGCCGGTGTTCCTCGGCACTCACCATCCGCGTCTCGATGACAAGGGACGGCTGTTCCTGCCGGCGAAGTACCGCGAGGAGCTGGCGGAGGGTCTGGTGATCACCAAAGGCCAGGAGCGCTGCCTCTACGTCTTTCCCGTAGAGGAGTTCAGGCGCATCACCGAGGCTCTGCGCACCGCGCCGGTGACCGCCAAGGCGGTCCGTGACTACAGCCGTGTCTTCTTCGCCAGCGCATCCGACGAGGTCGCCGACAAGCAGGGCCGGATCACCGTCCCGCAGCCCCTGCGCGAGTACGCCGGCCTGAGCCGTGACTGCGCGGTCATCGGCGCCAACACCCGCCTGGAGATCTGGGAGTCGGGTGCCTGGGACGCCTATCTGGCCAAGCAGGAACAGGCCTTTTCCGACCTGTCGGAGGAGGTGCTGCCAGGGATCTTGTGACTCCACGGTCGACTCATCGGTGAGCATGTCGTTCGGCGAGGTCTCCACCCGCAACCAAGCCCCCGTCAGCTGATGCACCTTCCCCGGTGTCAGGTGACGGGCCGGCACGCGGGTGCGGATGGGGACCTGGCCGGGCGGCCCGTGGTGGGGGCCATCAGGAACACCGGTGAGCGTCGCCGCACATCTGCGAGCGAGGCGGCAAGAGGGGGTTTGCGCTTCATGCGCGCTGAAAACGACATGTCTGATCTTCCGGGCTCCGGCGCGTCTCCGGGCGGCCACGTGCCCGTGATGCTCGACCGCGTGCTCGAACTGCTGGCCCCCGCCCTGACGGGTCCCGCCCCGGTGGCCGTCGACGCCAACCTCGGCCTCGGCGGCCACGCCGAGGCGCTGCTGGCCGCCCACCCCTCGCTGCACCTGATCGGCATCGACCGCGACCCCGCCGCCATCGAGCGCTCCACCGCCCGGCTGGCGCCGTACGCCGACCGGATCACCCTGGTCCGCGCGGTCTCCGACGAACTGCCCGAGGTGCTGGCCCGGCTGGGCCGGCCCCGGGTCGACGCCGTCCTGTTCGACCTGGGTGTCTCCTCACCCCAGCTCGACGAGGCCGGGCGGGGCTTCGCCTACTCCTATGACGCGCCCCTGGACATGCGGATGGATCCCGACCAGGAGCTGACGGCCGAGGTGGTCGTGAACACGTACCCGGCCGCCGAGCTCATCCGGATCCTGCGGGATTACGGCGAGGAGCGATTCGCCCCGCGTGTCGCGCGCCTAATCATCAAAGAAAGGGGCAACGAGGCCATAACGTCTACCAAGCGGCTCGCGGAGATCGTCCGTACGGCGATCCCCGCCGCCACGCGACGGACCGGGGGCAACCCCGCCAAGAGGACCTTCCAGGCATTGAGGATCGAGGTGAACGCGGAGTTGACGGCGCTGGAACGTGCGCTCCCCGCGGCGCTCGACGCTCTGACGCTCGGCGGGCGCGTGGTGGTGCTCGCCTACCACTCCCTCGAGGACCGGCTGACCAAGCAGGTCCTGGCGGCCCGGACCAGGGAC
This sequence comes from Streptosporangium sp. NPDC048047, assembly GCF_040653115.1. Classification (NCBI taxonomy): domain Bacteria; kingdom Bacillati; phylum Actinomycetota; class Actinomycetes; order Streptosporangiales; family Streptosporangiaceae; genus Streptosporangium; species Streptosporangium sp. NPDC048047. The sequence continues at coordinate 139,069 of NZ_JBEZNH010000014.1, forward strand.
ACCAGCCCCCCCGGGCTGCCGGTCCCGCTGCCGGCCCACCAGCCGCGGTTCGCGCTGCTGACGAGGGGTGCCGAACTCCCGAGCGAAGAGGAGGTGGCCCGCAACCCGCGGGCGGCCTCCGCCCGGTGCCGGGCTGCAGAGAGGATCCGTGAGGCAGTTGACGAGGAGTGACACAGACGTCCGCACCGCGCGGCCGGGGCGCGTCTCCCGCGCCGTGCCGCGGGGACGCGGGGCCGCCGCGCCCGCCAAGCCCGCCGCGCCCGTCCCGAGCCGGACCGTCGAACCCGCCAAGCCCGCCAGGACCGTGCCGGGCCGGACCACCGCGCCCGCCAAGCCCGCGCCCGCCAAGGCCGCTCCGGGCCGGCCCGCCCGGCCCTCCGCCGCCCGTACGGCGCGGCCGTCCCGGCAGGCGCGCCCGCCGCGCGCTCCCTTCGTGCTGCTCGTCGTGGGTCTCCTTTGCGGCGGGCTGGTCAGCCTGCTGCTGCTGAACGTCGTCCTCGCCCAGGACTCCTACCGGCTCAACGAGCTGCGCGACGGCATCAGCAAGCTCCGCCTGCAGAAGGAGGAGCGCAGGAACGACAACGCCCGGCTCGACACGCCCGAGGAACTCGCCAAGCGGGCCGAGCTGCAGGGCCAGGACCCCGACTGGGACGACATGAACACGATCGACAGCCGGGTCGCCAGCCGGGGCCAGGCGCCCGTAGCGCCCGAGCGGGTGGAGGGCACGGGCAGGTGAGGGAGACCGGCGGGCGGGGCTCCGGCCCGGGCCGCGGCGGCTCCGGCGGCCCCGCCGGAGGATCCGGCCGCCGGGTCCCGAAGGGGCCGGGCCGCCCCGGCGGCTCCGGCGGTCCGGACGCCCCCCGGGGGACGTCCGGCCGGGGCCGCCCCGAGCAGGACGGCTCCGGCCGTCCCTCACGTCCACAGGCCGCTCCGGGCCGTTCCGCGCGTCCGGACTCCGGGTCCGGGCGGCCCGCCCGCCCAGAGGAGACCGGAGGTCGTGGCGCCCGTTCCGGCGGCGCGGGCGGATCCGCCTCCGCCGGCCGGACCGGCGGCTCCGCCGTACCGCCGGGCAGGCCCCGCGCCGGGTCGCAGGCCCGGAACGCCCGCGACGCCGGGGACGGCCCCGCCCGCGGCGGACGGCCCGGCTCAGGTTCCGGCTCCGGCTCAGGTTCCGGCTCCGGCTCCGGCTCCGCGAAGTCTCCGGCCGCCAAGCCCGGTCCCGTCTCCTCCGGCCCCTCCGCCTCTTCCAAGCCTTCCGCCTCCGCGAACAAGCCTTCCGCCTCCGCGAAGTCCTCCGCCAGGCACCCGGCGTCCGGCCGTCCCGCGACCGGCAGGCCCGCCCCCGCGGGTGCGACGGGCCGGCCCGGCCGACCGCCGGGTCCCGACGCGCCCCGCAGGCCGGGCCGCTCCCCGCGCCCCGAGGAGCCGGCGGGCCCGGCGGGCCGGCCGCGCGTCCGTCCGCCCGGCGACCAGGCGCGCCCGCCCCGGACCGCCCCCCCGGCCGGCGGGAACGGAGGCGGCGGAAAGGGCGGCGGCGAGAAGGGAGGCGGCGGCAGGCCCCCCAGGCCGCCCGCCCGGCCGCCCGCGGTGCTGCGCCTGGGCAACCCCGGCCGGCGGATCAGCGTCGGCCTGATCGCGATGACCTTCGTGCTGTCCATCTTCGCCGGGCGGCTCATCCAGCTCCAGGGCCTCGACTCCAAGGTCTACGCCGCCGAGGCGGCCAAGCAGCGGGTCCAGGGCGAGAAGCTGACCGCCCGCCGCGGCTCCATCACCGACTCGGCCGGGCACGAGCTCGCGCTGACCCGGGAGGCCCGCGAGGTCTACGTCGACCCCTCACAGGTCAAGCCGGCCCTGCGCGACCAGATGGCCACCTTCCTCGCCGCGGAGCTGAACCAGCCCAAGCAGGACATCGCGGCCAAGCTCGCCGTACCCGGCAGCCGCTACCAGAAGCTGGCCGCCGCCGTGGAGCCGTCCGTGGCCGAGCGGATCATGCAGCGGGCCCCGAAGCTCAAGCTGGAGGGACTCGGCACCAGGAGCCGGTACGTCCGCGACTACCCCGGCGGCGACCTCGCCGGGACCCTCATCGGCTTCGTCGGCGACGACGGGAACGGCCTGAGCGGGCTGGAGAGCACCTACGACACCCTGCTCGCCGGCCGCGACGGCGAGCAGATCATCGAGACCGGCCGCGCCGGGCAGCGCATCCCGATGACCCGCAGCACGGTCAAGGCGCCCGTCGAGGGCAGGGACGTCCGGCTCACCATCGACCGCGACATCCAGTGGGCCGCCCAGAAGGCGATCGCCGACGAGGTGAAGGCCACCGGCGCGCGCACCGGCACCGTCATCGTGATGGACGTCCGCGACGGCCGCGTGTACGCCATGGCCAACGCCCCCGAACTCGACCTGAACGACTGGCGGCGGACCTCCCCCGAGGACTGGGTCAACCGCGCCGTGACCGACGTGTTCGAGCCGGGCAGCACCAACAAGGTCATCACCGCGGCGGCCGCCCTGGAGTCGGGCGCGCTGCGGCCGGAGACCGCCATGCGGGTCCCGGACAACATCCGGTGCGCCGACCAGGTGCTGCGCGACTCCCACCCGCACCCCGTGGAGCGGCTGACCTTCTCCGGCGTGGTCGCGACCTCCAGCAACGTCGGGACGATCATGGCCGCGCAGAGGATCGGCGACCAGCGGCTGTACGAGATGATGCGGCGCTTCGGGTTCGGCGCCAAGCCGGGCAGCGGCCTGTACCGCGAGGAGGCCGGCCTGCTGCCCGACTGGCGGAACTGGTCGGGCAGCCAGCGCTGCACGATCGCCTACGGCCAGGGCGTCTCGGTCACCGCGCTGCAGACGGCCAGCGTCTACCAGACCATCGCCAACGGCGGCGTGCGCGTCGCCCCGAGGATCGTGGCCGGCACCACCGACGAGCGGGGCGTCCTCACCCCGGCCGCGCCCGGCGCGCGGACGCGGGTGATCGGCGAGCGCACCGCCGCGGACGTCGCCGGGATGCTGGAGGCCGCCGTCGGCGCCGAGGGCACCGGCAACCTGGCCGCCATCGACGGCTACCGGGTGGCGGGCAAGACCGGCACCGCGATGCGCTACGACGCCGAGTGCCGGGGATACTGCGGGTACACCTCGACGTTCGTCGGCTTCGCCCCGGCGGACGCGCCCCGCCTGGTGGTCCTGGCGGTCGTCCAAGATCCTCAGAAAGCCCACTACGGTGGAGAGGTCGCAGCCCCGGTATTCAAGAAAGTGATGACGTTCGCGTTGAAGAGCCAGAAGATCCCGCCCACCGCGACCAGGCCGCCGGCCTCGGTGCCGATCCGCACCGGCCGCTGACGAGGGAAGGTACGCTCTCGCCGTGCGTCCCCCGTCGTCCATGCGACCCTCAAACAGTTCGCCCCGGCCGTTGTCGGGGCTGGCGAGCCTGCTCGGCGCGCCCTCCGGCACGTCGCGGGCTCCGCTCGCCGCGGTGTCCGGGGTCACCATCGACTCCCGCCGGGTGCGGCGCGGAGACCTCTACGTCGCGCTGCCGGGCGCCACGGTCCACGGCGCGGACTTCTGCGCCCAGGCGCTCGCCGCCGGCGCCGCCGCGATCCTGACCGACCAGGCGGGCCGGGAGGCGGCGGTCGCGACCGGCCTGCCGGTCCTCGTCGTGCCAGACCCGCGGGCCGTGCTCGGCCAGGTCTCCTCCTGGGTGTACGGCGCGCCCGCCGCCGCCGTCACGCTCATCGGCGTCACCGGCACCAGCGGCAAGTCCACCAGCACCTTCCTGCTGGAGGCCGGGCTGCGGGCCGCCGGGCACACCACCGGCCTGGTCGGCGGCGTGGAGATCCGCGTGGGCGACCTGCGCCTGGAGTCCACGCTGACCACCCCGGAGGCCAGCGACCTGCACGGCCTGTTCGCCCTCATGCGCGAGCGGGGCGTCACCGCCGCCGCGATGGAGGTCTCCAGCCACGCGCTGGCCCTCGGCCGCGTCGACGGGCTCTTCTACGACGTCGCGCTGTTCACCAACCTGTCGCAGGACCACCTCGACTTCCACCGCGACCTCGACGACTACTTCGCCGCGAAGGCCAGGCTGTTCACCCCCGAGATGAGCCGCGCCGGGGTCGTCAACATCGACGACGCCCACGGCCGCGAGCTCCTCGGCACGGCGAAGATCCCGATGACCACCTTCTCCGCCCAGGGGGCCCCGGAGGCCGACTGGCGCGCCGCCGACGTGCGCCTGGGCGGCGACGGCAGCTCCTTCCGCGTGGTGGGCCCCGGAGGCGTCGAGGAGGACGCCACGGTGGCGCTGCCCGGCCCGTTCAACGTCGCCAACGCCCTCGGCGCGATCGTCGCCCTGGTGGAGGCGGGGGTGCCGCTGCGCGCCGCGGTGGCCGGGATCGGCACGCTGGCCGGGGTGCCCGGCAGGATGGAGCGGGTGCCGGGCGCCGACGGCTTCGAGGCCATCGTGGACTACTCCCACAAGCCCGGGGCGGTGGAGTCGGTGCTGCGCTCGCTGCGCGAGGTCACCGGGGGCCGGCTGACCGTCGTGCTGGGCTGCGGCGGCGACCGCGACCGCGGCAAGCGCCCCCTGATGGGCGCCGCCGCCGCCCGGCTGGCCGACGTCGCCATCCTCACCAGCGACAACCCCCGCTCGGAGGACCCCCTGCGGATCCTGGCCGAGATGATGGACGGGGTCCTCGGCGTGCCCGAGGAGGAGCGGGCTCATGTGATCATTGAGCCGGACCGGGCCGCGGCCGTCGATCTGGCGATCGGCCGCGCGGGCCCCGGCGACGTGGTCGTCGTGGCCGGCAAGGGGCACGAGCAGGGCCAGTACGTCGGCGACCGGGTCCTCCCGTTCGATGACAGGCAAGTGGTGGCCGACGCGATCGGCAGGCGGCGGAGCCGTACCGGGCGTCAGGCGTGTATGGAGAGTAAGGAAGCCTCATCATGATCCCGTTGCCGCTGGGCAGGATCGCCGAGATCACCTCGGGCGCCCTCGCGGGCATGGCCGACCCCCGCGCGGTCGTGCGCGGCCCGGTCGTCGTGGACTCCCGGGCCGTCGAGCCGGGGTCGCTGTTCGTCGCCGTCAAGGGCGAGCGGTCCGACGGGCACGACTTCGCCGCGGCCGCCGTGGAGGCGGGCGCCGTCGCCGTGCTGGCCTCCCGGCCGGTCGAGGCCCCCGCGGTCGTCGTCGGCGACGTCGTCGGGGCCCTGGCCGACCTGGCCACGGCGGTCTGCGCCGCGCTGCCGGCCGCCACGATCATCGGCGTGACGGGGTCGGCGGGCAAGACCACCACCAAGGACCTGCTGGCCCGCCTCACCGCGCGGATCGGCCCCACGGTCGCGCCGGTCGGCTCGTACAACAACGAGATCGGCCACCCCCTGACCGTGCTGCGGGCCGACGAGGGCACCCGCTACCTGGTGCTGGAGCTCAGCGCCCGCGGGGTCGGGCACATCGCCCACCTCGCGGAGATCGCCCCGCCGAAGATCGGCGTGGTCCTCAACGTCGGCAGCGCGCACATCGGGGTCTTCGGCGGCCGGGACGCCATCGCCAGGGCCAAGGGCGAGCTGGTCGAGGCGCTGCCCGCCGACGGCGTCGCCGTACTGAACGCCGACGACCCGCTGGTGGCCGCGATGGCCGGCCGGACCCGCGCCCGGGTCACCTGGTACGGCCGCGGCGGGAACGCCACGGTGCGGGCCGAGGGCGTCGTCCTCGACGGGCGCGGCCGCGCCTCCTTCACGCTTCGCACCCCCTCCGGGGCCGCGCCGGTCTCCCTGCGCCTGTACGGCGAGCACGCCGTGGACAACGCGCTCGCCGCGGCGGCCGCCGCCTACGAGCTGGGGCTGCCGGTCGCCACCATCGCCGAGGAGCTGTCGGAGGCCGAGCCCCGCAGCCGCTGGCGGATGGAGGTCACCGACCGGGCCGACGGCGTCACCGTGATCAACGACGCCTACAACGCCAACCCCGAGTCCATGCGCGCCGCGTTCGGCGCCCTCGGCTCCATCGCCGGGGGCCGGCGCCGCCTCGCGGTCATCGCCTCCCCGAGCGAGCTGGGCGAGCACGGCGCCGAGCTGAACGAGGGCGTGGGCCGTACGGCCGCCGCCGCGGGCCTCGAAGCGCTGTTCGTCGTCGGAGCCGACGCCGAGCCGGTCCTGGCCGGGGCCAGGGCCGCGGCCGAGGAGGCCCGTGCCGCGGGCGGCCACGTCCCCCGGATAACGCACGTCCCCGACGTCGAGACGGCCGTCGCCGAGGTCTCCGCGATCCTCGCGCCCGGCGACGTGGTGCTGATCAAGGGCTCGCGGGTGGCCGGCCTGGAACGGGTGGCCGAGGCCCTGCTCGGGGGTGAACGCCGATGAGGGAGATCCTCATCGCGGCGGCGGTCAGCCTGCTGCTGTCCATGTTCGGCACGCCGCTGGCGATCCGCCTGTTCTCCCGGCGCGGCTACGGCCAGAGCATCCGGGAGGAGGGCCCCTCCGGTCACCACGACAAGCGCGGCACCCCCACCATGGGCGGCACCGTGATCGTGATCGCGGCGCTGATCGGGTTCGCCTGCGCCCACCTGGTCGCCTGGACCCAGCCCACCGTCTCGGCGCTGCTGGTGCTGTTCCTGATGACCGGCCTGGGCATGGTCGGCTTCCTCGACGACTTCATCAAGATCTACAAGCAGCGCAGCCTGGGCCTGCGCAGCGGCGCCAAGGCGCTGGGCCAGCTCGTCGTCGGCGCGGTCTTCGCGGTCCTGGTGACCCGCTTCCCCAACGCCTACCTCATCACCCCCGCCGAGACCCGGCTGTCGTTCCTGCGGGACTTCGGCCCCTCCATCGGCATCATCGGGTTCACGATCTGGGTGCTCATCATGATCGTGGGCTTCTCCAACGCGGTGAACCTCACCGACGGCCTCGACGGCCTGGCCAGCGGTGCGACCGGCGTGGTGCTCGCCTCCTACGTGCTGATCGGCAACTGGCAGCTGCGCAACAGCTGCACGGTCCAGCTCAGCCCCAACTGCTACTGGGTCCGCGACCCGCTCGACCTCGCCGTGGTCGCCGCCGCCGTGCTCGGCGCGCTGGTCGGCTTCCTGTGGTGGAACGCCCCGCCCGCCAAGATCTTCATGGGTGACACCGGCTCGCTGGCCCTGGGCGGCGTGATCGCGGGCCTGGCCATCACCACCCGCACCCAGGGCCTGCTGATCATCCTGGCCGGCATGTGCGTGGTCATCACGATGTCGGTGATCATCCAGGTCGGGTTCTTCAAGATGACCGGCAAACGGGTCTTCCGGATGGCGCCGCTCCAGCACCACTTCGAGCTGTCGGGCTGGGCCGAGACGACCATCGTGGTCCGCTTCTGGCTGATCGCCGCCCTGTGCGCCGCCGCCGGCCTCGGGTTGTTCTACGTCGAATGGATGCCCAAGCCGTGACGACCTCAGACCTCACGGGCGCCGGGGGCGCCGGGGGCACGGTCGTGGTCGCCGGGCTCGGCGTCTCCGGCACCGCCGCCGCCCGCGTGCTGGCCGGGCGGGGCGCGAAGGTCGTCGTCCTGGAGGGCCGCGACACCGAGGGAGCCCGGGCCGCCGCCGCGGAACTGGCCGGGCTGGGGGTCGAGGTCCGGTTCGGCGAGTCCGCCGGGTTGCCCGCCGGCGCCTCCCTGGTCGTCACCACCGGCTGGCCGCCGCGTCACCCCGTGATGGCCGCCGCCGCGGAGGCCGGGATCGAGGTGATCAGCGAGGTCGAGCTCGGCTGGCGGCTGCGCCCGGCCGGCGCGGCGCCGTGGCTCGCGCTGACCGGCACCAACGGCAAGACCACCGTGGTGCGGATGCTCGCCGCCATGCTGTCCGCCGCCGGGCACCGCGCGCTCGCCGCCGGAAACGTCGGCACCCCCGTCGTGGAGGCCGTCGGCGGGCCCTGGGACGTGCTGGCCGTGGAGCTGTCCAGCTTCCAGCTGCACCGCTCGCCCGGCCTGGCCCCGCACACCGCCGCCGTGCTCAACGTGGCGCCCGACCACCTCGACTGGCACGGCTCCCTGGAGGCGTACGCCCGGGACAAGGGGCGGATCTTCGAGCGGGCCGGCACGGTGGTCTTCAACGCCGGCGACGAGCAGGCGGCTCGCCTGGCCGAGCCGTACGCGGGCGGGGCCGCCCGCGTCGTCGGCTTCACGCTCGACGTGCCGCGTCCCGGGCAGGTCGGCGTGGTCGAGGACCTGCTGGTGGACCGGGCGTTCACCGACGACCCGGTGCGCGAGGCCGCCGAGCTGGCGGGCTTCGCCGACATCCGGCCGTTCGCGCCGCACAACGTCGCCAACGCGCTCGCCGCCGCCACCATGGCCCGCTCCTACGGGGTGCCCCCGGAGGCCGTACGGCGCGGCCTGGCCGACTTCGTCCCAGACCCGCACCGCATCGCGCACGTCGCGTGCGTGGGCGGCGTCGACTACGTCGACGACTCCAAGGCCACCAACCCGCACGCCGCGGCCGCCTCGCTCGCCGCCTACCCCTCGATCGTCTGGGTCGCCGGCGGGCAGCTCAAGGGAGCCGACGTCGACGACCTGGTACGGCGGGCCGCACCGAGGCTGCGCGGCGCGGTGCTGCTGGGCGCCGACCGCGAGCGGATCCGTCAGGCTCTGGCGCGACACGCCGAGAATGTCCCGGTGGTGGAGGTGGCGGGGCAAGACACTGGGGTCATGGATCGCGTCGTCACCGAAGCCGCCCGGCTCGCCTCCCCCGGGGACACCGTGCTGCTCGCCCCCGCAGGAGCCTCCCTCGACATGTTCGCCGGCTATCCAGCGCGAGGGGAGGCGTTCGCGCGGGCCGTGCACCGGCTCGCGGAGACGGGCGAAGGGGAGCGGGCGTGAGCGCGCGCGACGGGCGGCCCACCGGGGCCGCCGGACGTGCCGCGACCGCGACGGCGGGTTCCGCGGGCGGGCGTGCCGCGGCGTTCCCCGCGGCTCCGGCGGCCCCGGCGGGGGCCACGCGGGAACGGGACGGCGGGGGCCGCGCGACGGAGGCCGGGGGTCCGGCGGACGCCCGGCGCGAGGGCGGGGCGCGCGAGCGGCTGACCGCCTTCCGCGAGCTGCTCGACCGGCCGCTGACCTCCTACTACCTGATCCTCGGGTGCTGCGCGCTGCTGCTGGCCCTCGGTCTGATGATGGTGCTGTCGGCCTCCAGCATCGAGGCGCTGCAGAAGGACATGAGCCCCTTCTACTGGTTCCTCAAGCAGTCGGTCTCGGTCGCGCTCGGCCTGCCGCTGATGTGGGCCTGCTCCCGCCTGCCCGCGCGGTTCTTCCGGCTGGCCGGATACCCGCTGATGGTGCTGTCCATCCTCGGCCTGGTGCTGGTGCTGTTCATCGGCGATACGGAGCTCGGGGCGCAGCGCTGGATCTACATCGGCCCGCTGACCATCCAGCCCTCCGAGCCGGCCAAGCTGGGGCTGATGCTGTGGGGGGCCGACCTGCTGGCGCGCCGGGCGCGCGCCGGGACGATCGAGTGGCGTCACCTGTTCATCCCGCTCATGCCCGGCGCGGTCATCCTGTCCCTGCTGGTCATGCTGGGCAGCGACCTCGGCACCACGATCGTGCTGATGCTGATCTTCCTGTCCCTGCTGTGGGTGGTCGGGGCGCCGCTGCGGCTGTTCGGCGGCATCATGGCCGTCGCGGTGCTGGCGGCCGTCGTCATGATCAGTACCGAGGGGTACCGCCTGGACCGGGTCCAGGCGTGGCTGGACCCGTGGAAGTACGCCCAGAACGAGGGCTACCAGGCCGTCCAGGGGCAGATCGCGATGGGCAGCGGCGGCTGGTTCGGGCTGGGGCTGGGCTCCAGCCGGCAGAAGTGGAACTGGATCCCGCACGCCGAGAGCGACTTCATCTTCTCGATCATCGGCGAGGAGCTCGGCCTGATGGGCACCCTGGTGGTGGTGGCCCTGTTCGGGCTGCTCGGCTACGCCGGGCTGCGGGTCGCCGTCCGGGTGAGGGACACCTTCGTCCGGCTCGCCGCGGCCGCCGCCGTCGCCTGGATCGCCGGGCAGGCGATCGTCAACATCGGCGCGGTGATCGGCGTGGTGCCCATCACCGGCATCCCGCTGCCGCTGGTCTCCTACGGCGGGTCGGCGCTGTTGCCCACGCTGGCCGCGCTCGGGATGCTGCTGAGCTTCGCCAAACAGGAGCCCGGCGCGCGGCAGGCCCTGGCCGCGCGTGGCCCGGGACCGGTGGCGCGGGGCCTAAGCTGGCTTGGCCTGGGTGGCCCGGCCCGCGGACGGCGGCCGGCAGACGGAAGACGACAGGGGAAAGGACCGACATGAGGGTGGTCCTCGCCGGCGGCGGGACGGCCGGTCACATCGAACCGGCGCTGGCCCTGGCCGACGCGCTGCGCCAACTCGATCCCGGCATCGGGATCACCTGCCTCGGCACCGAACGCGGCCTGGAGACGCGGCTGGTCCCGGCCCGGGGGTACGAGCTGGAGCTCGTGCCCGCCGTACCGCTGCCCCGGTCGCTCACCCCGCAGCTGCTGACCGTTCCCGGCCGCCTGGCGGGGGCGATCAGCGCCGCGGCGGGCATCATGGAGCGGGTCCGGGCCGACGTCCTCGTCGGGTTCGGCGGCTACGTCGCGACCCCCGCCTACCTCGGGGCGCGCCGCCGCGGCGTGCCGATCGTGGTGCACGAGGCCAACCCGCGGCCCGGCCTGGCCAACCGGCTGGGCGCGCGGCTGACCGACCACGTGTTCATCGGCCAGCAGGACACGCCGCTGTCCGGCGCCGAGCACATCGGGATCCCGCTCCGCCGCGAGATCACCTCGCTGGACCGGCTGTCCATGGGCGACAAGGCGCGCTCCTGGTTCGGCCTGGAGGCCGACCTGCCGACGCTGCTGGTCACCGGCGGCTCCCAGGGGGCGCGCTCGATCAACCAGGCGGCCCTGGCCGCGGCCCCGGCGCTGCGCCGGGCCGGGATCCAGGTGCTGCACATCATCGGCCCGAAGAACACGCTGGAGGAGGAGCCGCCGCCCGGCGACCCCCAGTACGTCGTGCTGCAGTACGTCGACCGGATGGACCTCGCCTACGCCGCCGCCGACTTCGCACTGTGCCGCGGCGGCGCCATCACCTGCGCCGAGCTGACCGCGGTGGGCCTGCCCGCGGCGTACGTCCCGCTCCCGCACGGCAACGGCGAGCAGCGGCTCAACGCCGAGCCGATCGCACGGGCCGGGGGCGGCATGCTGGTCGACGACGCCGAGCTGAGCGCGGAGTGGATCGTCCGCAACGTGCTGCCCGTGCTGTCCGACCCGGAGCGGGTGGTCGCCATGTCGGAGGCCGCCTCCCGGATGGGCCGCAAGGACGCCGACGCGGCGCTGGCCCACCGGGTGCTGCGGATCGCGCGGGGCGTGGCGTGAAAGGCGGGAATCAACGGATGAGCGGGGAATGGTGAACGGCCGATGAGCCTGGTCAAGTTGGTGGATCCGGTCGCGGCCGAAGACCTGGGGCGGGTCCACTTCATCGGGATCGGCGGTTCCGGCATGTCCGGCATCGCCCGCATCCTGCTCAAGCGCGGCGTGCGGGTCTCCGGCAGTGACTCCCGCGGTTCCGAGCTGGTCAACGAGCTGCGGGGGCTGGGGGCGAGGATCCACATCGGTCACGCCGCCTCGCACGTCCAGAACGTCGACACGGTCGTGGTCTCCACCGCGATCCGCGACTCCAACCCGGAGCTGGGCGAGGCGCTGCGCCAGGGGCTGCGGGTGATCCCGCGGGCCGCCGCGCTGGCCTCGGTCATGGCGGGCCGGACGGGCGTCGCCCTGGCGGGCACCCACGGCAAGACCACCACCACGTCGATGCTGACGGTGGCGCTGCAGAAGTGCGGCGCCGACCCGTCCTACTGCGTCGGCGGGCAGCTGGTGACCACCGGGCTGGGCGCCGACGAGGGCGCCGGGGACGTCTTCGTCGCCGAGGCCGACGAGAGCGACGGCTCCTTCCTGATGCTGGCCCCGGAGATCGCCGTGGTGACCAACGTGGAGCCCGACCACCTGGACAACTACGGCGACCCCCGCGCGGTCTACGACAGCTTCGCCCGCTTCGTCGAGCGGGTCGGCCGGACCATGGTGCTCTGCGCCGACGACCCCGGCTCCGCGGCCCTCGTGGCGCCGGCCCGCGCCCGCGGCCTGAAGGTCGTCACGTACGGCGAGGCCGGCGACGCCGACCTTCGGGTGGGCGACATCACCCCGGACGGCCTGGGCGTCACCTTCACGGTCGGCGGCCTGGGCCTGGTCAGGCTGGCCGTACCCGGCCGGCACAACGCCCTCAACGCCGCCTCGGTCATCGCCGTCGCGGCCGAGCTGGGCGTCTCCTTCGACGACATCCGCGACGGCCTGGCCGCCTTCACCGGCGCCAAGCGCCGGTTCGAGGCCAAGGGCGAGGCCGGCGGGGTCGCGGTCTTCGACAGCTACGCCCATCACCCGACCGAGCTGGCGGCCGACCTGCGCGCGGCCCGGGACGTGGTGGCGTCCTTCTCCGGCTCCGGCAGGGTCATCGCGGTCTTCCAGCCGCACCTGTACTCCCGGACGCGGTTCTTCGCCGACGACTTCGGAGCGGCCCTCGCCCTGGCCGACGAGGTGGTCGTCCTGGACGTCTACGGCGCGCGCGAGGACCCCGAGCCGGGCGTCTCCGGGGCGCTGGTCGCGGGCAAGGTGCCGCTCCCGGGGGAGCGGGTGAGCTACGCGCCGCAGCGGGAGAGCGTCCCGGCCCTGGTGGCGGAGCGGGCCAGGGCCGGCGACATCGTGCTCACCATGGGGGCGGGCGACGTGACCGAGCTGGGCCCGCGGATCGTGGCGGAGCTGTCCGCACGGTGAACGGCCTTCGAGGGGGAGCGGGGGAGGAGTGGTGAGCGACCTTTGAGCCGGGAGCGAGCCCGACGCGGGAGCGGAGTGGTTCGTGAGGGACGAGCGGCCCGCGGAGCGAGGAAGGAAGCGGTGAGCGACTCTTGAACGGAGTCTGGCGCACGGCCTTCCTCGGCCTGCTGACCGCGGGCGTGGTGGGCAGCGTCGTGTGGCTGGTGTTCTTCTCGCCGGTCCTCGGCGTGCGGGAGATCCGGGTGACGGGCAACGCGGTCCTGCCCGCGGAGGAGATCCGGCGGGCCACCGGGGTGGCCGCCGGCCGGCCGCTCGCCACCGTGGACGTGGCCGCGGTCAGGGCCGGGGTGGGCGCGATCCGCCGGGTCGAGTCGGTCTCCGTCAGCCGCGACTGGCCGGGCACGCTGGCGGTCAGGGTCGTGGAGCGCCGCCCGGCGGCCGTGGTGCCGGAGGGGGACCGGGCCGCGCTGGTGGACCGCCACGGCGTGGTGATCGAGGTCAGGGACGTCGCGCCTCCGGGTCTTCCCGCGCTGCGGGTGGACCGTCCCCGGGCGGGCGACCCGGCGACCGCCGCGGCGCTGGCCGTGGTCGGGGCGCTGCCGGAGAGCCTGGCCCGGCGGGTGGCCGAGGTGGCCGCGCCCTCGCCCGAGACCGTCTCGCTGCGGCTGAAGGACGGCCGCACGGTGGTCTGGGGCGGGCGGGACCGTTCGGAGGACAAGGCGCGGATCCTCGCCACGCTCCTGAGGAGCCGGGCGGCCACCTACGACGTGAGCTCCCCCGAGGTCGTGACGGTGAAGTGACGCCCCCGCCGCGGGCGCCGGGAAAAGGACAGCGCGCGACACGCCGGGCGCGCTTGCGGCCCGGTTAGTTGACCCGCCCGGAGCGTAACTCCTACTGTCCGTATCACTCCTCAGGTTGACATAAATCTAAATCTCAACTTGAGGGTGAGGGTTTTGAAAGCGACGGCACGGGACCCCGTGCCGCGGGAAATTGCAAGTCAACGAGCGGAAAGGCCCCTCGTCGTGGCAGCACCGCAGAACTACCTCGCGGTCATCAAGGTTGTAGGAATCGGCGGAGGCGGAGTCAACGCCGTCAACCGGATGATCGAGGAGGGACTCAAGGGCGTCGAGTTCATCGCCATCAATACCGACGCTCAGGCGCTGCTGATGAGTGACGCCGACGTCAAGCTCGACGTGGGGCGTGAACTCACCCGCGGCCTCGGCGCGGGCGCCAACCCCGAGGTCGGGCGCAAGGCGGCCGAGGACCACCGTGAGGAGATCGAAGAGGTCCTCAAGGGCGCCGACATGGTCTTCGTCACCGCGGGCGAGGGCGGCGGCACCGGCACCGGCGGAGCCCCGGTGGTGGCCAACATCGCGCGGTCCCTGGGCGCCCTGACCATCGGTGTGGTCACCCGGCCGTTCAGCTTCGAGGGCCGGCGCCGGGCGATGCAGGCCGAGGCGGGCATCGAGACCCTCCGCGAGGAGGTCGACACGCTCATCGTGATCCCGAACGACCGGCTGCTGTCGATCTCCGACCGGCAGGTGAGCGTGCTGGACGCCTTCAAGGCGGCCGACCAGGTGCTGCTCTCCGGTGTCCAGGGCATCACCGACCTGATCACCACGCCCGGCCTGATCAACCTGGACTTCGCCGACGTGAAGTCGGTGATGTCCGGCGCGGGCTCGGCGCTCATGGGCATCGGCCACGCGCGCGGCGACGACCGGTCGGTCGCGGCGGCCGAGATGGCCGTCTCCAGCCCGCTGCTGGAGGCCAGCATCGACGGCGCGCACGGCGTGCTGCTGTCGATCGCGGGCGGCTCCGACCTCGGCCTGTTCGAGATCAACGAGGCCGCCCAGCTCGTCTCCAACGCGGCCGCGCCGGACGCCAACATCATCTTCGGCACGGTCATCGACGACGCCCTCGGCGACGAGGTCCGCGTCACAGTGATCGCGGCCGGCTTCGACGAGGCCGACGCGGAGGCGAACAAGGCCGTTCCGCAGGCGGCCCGGCCGCAGCAGCAGCCCGCCCGCCCGGCCGCGACCCCGCCGTCCCGGCCGTCGGTCCCGGCGGCGCCCACGGTGAAGGCCGAGCCCCGTCCCGAGCCGCGGCCGGAGTTCCGGGCCGAGCCCAGAGCCGAGTACCCGCCCGCGCCGGCCCGCCCGGCGACCCCGCCGCAGCCGGAGTTCCGGGCCGAGCCCCAGCCCGCGCAGCCCCCGGCGGCCCAGCAGGCCCACCCGGTCCAGCCCGCCGCGCCCGCCCACGCGCCGGGTGAGCAGCCCGAGCCGCCGCGCGCCGAGGAGCCGCCGGCCTCGCCGGTGTCGATCCCGCGTCCGGCGCCCGAGCCGCCTGCTCCCACGCCCATCTCCGCGCGGGTCCCCGACACCGCCCGGCGGCGTCCGGTGGTCTTCGAGGAGCAGGAGGAGGAGCTCGACGTCCCCGACTTCCTGAAGTGACTTTGCTCACGGCCGGGGGCCCGGGGAATGCCCGGCCGTGACAGGGAAGAATGGGTTCCGCCGGTTTGTCGGTGTTCGAGCGGCGGAGAAGTGACGGATACAACACGACGTGAAGAGATCGCGGCCGGTCTGGCCAGGGTCGAGGCGGACATCGCCGAGGCATGCCGGGCCGCCGGCCGCGACCGCGGGGAGCTGACGCTCGTCGCGGTGAGCAAGACCTACCCTGCCTCCGACGTGCGGCTGCTGGCCGGGCTGGGGGTGACCGACGTGGGGGAGAACCGCGACCAGGAGGCTTCGGCCAAGGCGCACGAGTGCGCCGACCTGAAGCTGACCTGGCACTTCATCGGCCAGCTGCAGACCAACAAGGCCCGCTCGGTGGTCTCCTACGCCGACGTCGTCCACTCGGTGGACCGGCTCCGGCTGGTCTCCGCGCTGGGCCGGGAGGCGGTCCGGGCGGGCCGGGAGGTCACCTGCCTGGTGCAGGTCGCGCTGGACGGCGATCCCGCACGCGGCGGCGCCCGGCCGGAGGAGGTGCCGGCGCTCGCCGACGCGGTCGCCGGAGCCGGCGGGCTGAGGCTGGGCGGGGTGATGGCGGTCGCGCCGCTGGGCGGGGACCCGTCCGGGGCCTTCGCCCGGCTGAGGGAGATCTCGGAGGCCGTACGGGAGGCCCATCCGGGCGCGGACGTCATATCGGCGGGGATGAGCGGCGACATGGCGGAGGCCATCGCCAACGGCGCGACACACCTGCGTGTCGGTACGGCGTTGCTCGGTCGCCGGAAGCCCTTGGTCAGGTAATGTCCCTTCAAGTGGACCTTGGCGTCCGCGTACCCGGATAGAGGTCGATCGGTGGTGAGCTCCAAGGGGGTGCGGCTACCGCCCCAGGCGAAGCGAAGTAAGACGGAGGAAGAAGCAGCGATGTCCGGCGCGATGCGCAAGATGGCGGTCTACCTCGGTCTTGTGGAGGACGACCGCTACGACAGATACGACAGCTATTCCGACGAGGACTACGAGGAGTTCGACGACTCGCGGCGGACGGCGGAGGAGCGTCCCGGAGCGGTCCACGACCGCGAGGACGACGCCGATTCCGGGGTGCCCGCCCCGAGGCCCG
This sequence comes from Streptosporangium sp. NPDC048047, assembly GCF_040653115.1. Classification (NCBI taxonomy): domain Bacteria; kingdom Bacillati; phylum Actinomycetota; class Actinomycetes; order Streptosporangiales; family Streptosporangiaceae; genus Streptosporangium; species Streptosporangium sp. NPDC048047. The sequence continues at coordinate 155,421 of NZ_JBEZNH010000014.1, forward strand.
CGACGGCTGTCATCGAGCGCCGTACGACCGATCTGGCGCGCATCACCACGCTTCATCCGCGCACCTACAACGAGGCCCGGACAATCGGGGAGCATTTCCGCGACGGCACCCCGGTCATCATGAATCTGACCGAGATGGTTGACAGCGACGCCAAGAGGCTTGTGGATTTCGCGGCAGGTCTGGTCTTTGGCCTACATGGCAGCATTGAACGTGTTACCAACAAGGTGTTCCTGTTGTCCCCTGCCAATGTCGAGGTGACCGCCGAGGACAAGGCCCGAATCGCGGAACGCGGGTTCTTCAACCAGAGCTAGAGTTCCACCATGAACAGTGACCGGCCGGACAGGTCCACACAAGACCGGAGGCGGCGGAACGGATCAGAGACGAGGGTGGACCTTGGGGATCGTTAGCGAGATCTTGGTCATCGTCCTCTCTCTCTATCTGGTTCTGCTGATCGGCAGAATGATCTTTGAGACGGTGCAGGCGTTCGCGCACCAGTGGCGGCCCACCGGGGCCGTACTCGTCCTGGCGGAGGCCGTATACACGGTCACCGACCCGCCTCTCAAGTTCCTCCGCCGTTTCATTCCACCACTCCGGTTGGGTACGGTGGCCTTTGACCTAAGCTTCACAGTGCTGTTCATTGTGGTCTTGGTCTTGATCCGACTCGTGTCCGCGCTTCGTTGATCGGGTACCGTCCCTCCGGACAGACTCCAAGCGCGCCAAGGAGACCGAAATGCCGCTGACGCCCGCTGATGTGCGGAACAAGCAGTTCAGTACGACCCGGCTGAGGCCGGGGTACGACGAGGAAGAGGTTGACGCCTTCCTCGACGAGGTCGAGTCCGAGCTGGACCGCCTCATCCAGGAGAACGAGGAGCTTCGCGCGAAGCTGGCGGAGTGCCTGCGGGGCAAGGTGCCCGGCAACGTCAACATGGCCATGGCGCCGGCCCCCGTCGCAGAGCCCAAGCCCGAGATGATGATGCAGCAGCCGGAGCCGATGCGCGCTCCGGAGCCCGTCCAGCACCAGCAGCCCGTCCCCGTCTCCATGGGCATGCCGCAGGCCGAGGACAACATGGACACCGCGGCGCGGGTGCTCGCGCTGGCCCAGCAGACGGCCGACCAGGCCATCGCCGACGCCCGCCGGGAGGCGGACGAGACGGTGACCCGGGCCCGCCGCGAGGCCGACGACATCCTCGGCAAGGCCCGCCGCCAGGCCGAGCAGGTCATCGGCGACGCCCGCGCACGCGCCGAGACGCTGGAGCGCGACGCGCAGGAGCGGCACCGGCAGGCCATGGGCTCGCTGGTGCAGAACCGCGACGAGCTGGAGCGCAAGGTCGAGGAGCTGCGCAGCTTCGAACGGGAGTACCGCAGCCGCCTGAAGCTCTACCTGGAGAACCAGCTCGCCGAGCTGAACGTCGCGGGCGAGGGCAGTGGCGCGTTCCCGATCGTGGGCGGTCCCCCGGCGATGTCCCACGCCGTGGCTCAGGGAGGCCCGCAGCCGATGCAGGGCGCCCCCGGTCCGTTCGGCGGCGAGCAGGCGCAGCACTCGGGTGCCTTCCAGGGCGTTGACGGTCCTCACAACGACCGGCGCTAGGGTGTCGGGTCATTCGTCCTGACCCGTATCCGGGAGTTCCCCTGTGATCCTCATCAGCGCCGGTCTGGTCCTCACGGCCATCGTCCTGCTCATCGTGGGATTCGTGCTGGCCAAACCTTTCCTGGTCATGTGGTCGATCGCGATCAGCGTGCTGTCCGCGGTCTTCCTGGTGATCGGGGCGTTGTTACGCCGCCACGAACTGTTCCCCGGCGGCGGGCGCGCCGGAGCGGCCCCGCCGCTCCAGCCGAGGGAGCCGGCGCCCACCGGCCCCGCGCCCGTGCCGCACATGCCACCGGGCCGACCGGCCACGCCGGTCTCCCACCCGATGGCGCGGCAGACGGCGACCGCCCCGGCTCGGCCTCGGCCGGGCCGGGTCGCCGCCACCGCCCCCGCCGCTCCCTCCGCGAGGCGGGGCCTGCCGGGCGCCGGGGCGATCGTCCTGGTGATCCCGGGACGCAGGCGCTACCACGTCGTGGGATGCCGGCAGCTCGCAGGCCGGGACCACGAGGAGCTCACCCAGGAGGAGGCGCGGGAGGAGGGCTTCACGCCCTGCACCACGTGCCTTCCCGACCAGCCGACGGCCCCGGCGTCTCCGGTGGCCTCGAAGCCCCCGGCGGCCTCCGCCGCCGTGGCCTCACCCGCCGAGCCGGCGTCCCCGGCTCCGGCGAAACGGCCCGCCGCCCAGGCGTCCGCCGCACCGGCCGCGCAGGCCGGTCCGCCTTCCGGCGCCTCGGGGACGGCCGTGCCGCCGTCCCCCGCCCGGCCCTCACGGCCCGCGCCGGAGACCCCCTCCGACGATCCCAACGCCACGAGCTGGTTCAGCCGCACCACGGCCGGCCCGGTGACCGGGCGGCCGGCCTCCGAGCCCGCTCCGGCCGGCTCCGCGCCCGCCGAGGCCGCGAAGCCGAAGCCTGCCAAGCCCGCCAAGCCCACGGAGCCCACGGAGCCCGCGGAGCCCGCGGAGTTCGAGCTCGTGAAGCCCGAACCGGCCGAGCCCGACTCCGCTGAGCCCGAGGCCGTGAAGCCGGAGGCCGGCGAGCCCGTGTCCGCGACGCCGGAGGCCGGCGGGCCCGGCCCCGCTGAGCCTGAGGGCGCCGAGCCCGAACCGGCCGAGTCCGCGGACACCGGATCCGGGGACGTCGAGCCCGAACCCGCCGAGTCCGAGGCCGTCGAGCCCGGATCCGGCGACTCCGAGCCGGTGGAGCCGGCCGAGGCCGTTCCCGGGCGCGCCGGGTCGCGGCCGACGGCCGACTCCACCTCGGCGGAATCCTCCGCCTCCGACGACTCCCGTGACACCGCTGAAGCCTCCGGCGACGCCGACCCCGGGAGCGAGCCCGCCGCCGGAAGCGCCGGTGCCGCCGACGACGGGGACACCTCCGACGACGACACCGCCCCCCGGGGGTTCCCCGCCATCCGGGACGAGCCGCCCGCCGGGACCGTCAAGGTGATCGTCGGCACCCGCCGCTTCCACGACCCGTCCTGCCCCCTGGTCCGTGGCGGAGACGACGACGGCGTCGAGACGATGACCGTGGTCGAGGCCGAGGAGGCTGGGCTGAGCGGCTGCACGGTCTGCCGCGCCGGCCGCGGCTGAGCCCGAACGACACGGAAAGGGCCGCCGGGAGACCTCCCGGCGGCCCTTTCCGCCTTCTCTCCGCGCCCCGGTGGTCCTCCCCTCCAGGGGAGGACCACCGGGAGGGCTCAGGCCGTACGGCGGAGCTGGAACGCCAGCCCGAGGTCGTCGTCGCGGTGCACGTCGAGCCTGTCGGCGACCCCCTCGGTGAAGGAGACGGCCAGAACCTCGTCGGCCACGACCGAGCCCTGCGCCCGCAGGGCCCCGGCCAGGTCGGCGTCGGCGGCCGACCACCACACGTCGATCCGGTCGGAGATGGACAGGCCCGTCGACTTGCGGGCGTCCTGGAGCAGGCGGACGACCTCGCGGACCAGACCGGCGCGGCGCAACTCGTCGGTGATCGCCAGGTCGAGGGCGACCGTCTCGCCGGTCCCGGTGCCGATGGCGCCCGTCTCGACCGCCCAGCCGGCCTTCGGCTGCTCGGTGACGATGACCTCCTCGGCGGTCAGCTCCACCGGGCCCAGTTCGGCGGCCTCGACCGTGACGGTGGAACCCGCGCGGAGCGCATGGGCGAGCCCGGTCGCGTCGGCGGAGGCGACGGCCGCGGCCACCAGCTTGGTCTGCGAGCCGAACCGCTTGCCCAGCGCCCGGAAGTTGGGCTTGACGGTGAAGGAGACCAGGTCGGCCTCCACATCCGACAGGTCCTCCAGCGCCTGCACGTTGAGCTCGTCGGCGATCAGCTCGCGCAGCTCCGGCGGGAGGGCGGCCCAGCCGCGGGCGCCCACCAGCGCCCGGCCGAGCGGCTGACGGGTCCTGACCCCGCTGGAGGCGCGGGCCGAGCGGCCCAGCTCCACCAGGCGGCGCACCAGCGCCATCCGCTCCGACAGCTCCGCGTCCAGCAGCGCCGGGTCCGCGGCGGGCCAGGAGGCCAGGTGGACCGAGACGGGGGCGTCGTCGTCGCGCAGGACGTCCCAGACGTGGTCGGTGATGAACGGCGCCACCGGCGCCATCAGCCGGGTCACGGTCTCCAGGCACTCGTAGAGCGTGGCGAACGCCGAGACGTCGCCGGACCAGAACCGGCGGCGGGAGCGCCGCACGTACCAGTTGGACAGGTCGTCGAGGAACTCCGCCAGCCGCCGGCCGGCCCTGGCGGTGTCGAAGCCGTCCAGCGACGCCGTCACCTCGGCGACCGTGCGGTGCAGCTCGGCCAGCGCCCAGCGGTCGATCAGCGGCCGGTCGGCGGGGGAGGGGGCCTCGGCGAGCGCCGACGGCGTCCAGGACTCGGCGTCGGCGTACAGGGTGAAGAACGCCGCGGTGTTCCAGTAGGTCAGCAGGACCTTGCGGACGATCTCCTCCAGAGCCGCGTGGCCGATCCGGCGGGCGGCCCACGGGGAGCCGCCGCAGGCCATGTACCAGCGCAGGGCGTCGGCGCCGTGCCGGTCCATCAGCGGGATCGGCTGCAGCACGTTGCCCAGGTGCTTGCTCATCTTGCGGCCGTCCTCGGCGAGGATCAGGCCGAGGCAGAGCACGTTCTCGTAGGAGGACCGGCCGAAGACCAGCGTGCCGACCGCCATCAAGGAGTAGAACCAGCCGCGGGTCTGGTCGGTGGCCTCGCAGATGAACTGCGCCGGGTACGCCGAATCCAGCATCTCGGCGTTGCGCAGCGGGGCGCCCCACTGGGCGAACGGCATCGACCCGGAGTCGTACCAGGCGTCGATCACGTCCGGCACCCTGCGCGCCTCGGCCCCGCAGTCGGGGCAGGGCAGGGTGACGTCGTCGACGTAGGGGCGGTGCGGATCGAGCGCGGACACGTCGCGGCCCGCCAGCCGGCCCAGCTCCTCCAGGGAGCCCACGCATGTGACGTGCGAGTCGTCGGCGGAGCAGACCCACAGCGGCAGCGGCGTGCCCCAGTAGCGCGACCGCGACAGCGACCAGTCGACGTTGTTGCGCAGCCACTCGCCGAAGCGGCCCCACTTGATCGTCTCGGGGTACCAGTTGGTCTTCTCGTTCTCGGCGAGGAGCTGGTCCTTGATCGCGGTGGTCCGGATGTACCAGGCGGGCAGCGCGTAGTACAGGAGCGCGGTGTGGCAGCGCCAGCAGTGCGGGTAGCTGTGCTCGAAGTGGCCGCCGCGGTACAGAAGGCCCCGCGCGTCCAGGTCGGCGGTCAGCTCGTCGTCGGCGTCCTTGAAGAACCGGCCGCCGACCAGGGGCACGGTGTCGAGGAAACGGCCGTCCGGGCCGATCGGGTTGACCACCGGCAGGCCGTACCGCTTGCAGATCGTCATGTCGTCGGCGCCGAACGCCGGGGCCTGGTGCACCAGGCCGGTGCCGTCCTCGGTCGTGACGTAGTCGCCGAGCACCACGTAGTGGGCGCCGGGGATGTCGACCAGCTCGAACGGGCGGGAGTAGGAGGTGTGCTCCAGATCGGCGCCCCGGAAGGAGGCCAGCACCTCGGCCCCCTCGCCCAGGGCGGCGGCCAGCAGCGGCTCGGCCACCACCAGCACCTCGTCGGACCCGGCGGGGCGCGCCGCGACGTAGGTGACGTCGGGGTGCACGGCCACCGCGGTGTTGGACACCAGCGTCCACGGCGTGGTGGTCCAGATCAGCAGCGAGGCGCCGAGCTCGGCCAGCGGGCCGGAGGTGGCGGGCATGCGGACGTAGACCGACGGGCTGGAGACGGTCTCGTAGCCGCCCGGCTGGCCCAGCTCGTGGTCGGACAGGCCGGTGCCGCAGCGCGGGCAGTAGGGGGTGATGCGGAAGTCGCGGAACAGCAGGCCCTTGTCGAAGACGACCTTCAGCGACCACCAGACCGACTCGACGTAGTCGGGGTCCATCGTGCGGTACGCCTGGGCCAGGTCGATCCAGTAGCCCATCCGCTCGGTCATCTCTTCGAAGGCGTCCACGTGCCGCAGCACCGACTCGCGGCACCGGGCGTTGAACTCGGCCACGCCGTACGACTCGATGTCCTTCTTACCGGAGAGGCCGAGCTCCTTCTCCACGGCCACCTCGACGGGCAGGCCGTGGCAGTCCCAGCCGGCCTTGCGCGGCACGCTGTAGCCCTGCATCGACTTGTAGCGGGGGAAGACGTCCTTGAAGACGCGGGCCTCGACGTGGTGGACGCCGGGCATGCCGTTCGCGGTGGGCGGGCCCTCGTAGAAGACCCACGTGGGGCCGCCGGCGTTCTGCTCGACGGAGCGCTCGAAGATCTTGCCGTCGCGCCAGCGGCCGAGCATCTCGTGTTCGAGCGCGGGCAGGTCGACCTGCGCGGGAAGAGGGCGGAAGCGGGCTGACATGACGGGCGGGACCTCCACGCTGGTGCTGGCAGTGGCGTGGAGGGACGAGACCTCGCGGTCCCGCGGTACCACCCTCCTTGACCCCCTGCCGCCGGGAACGGCGGTGGGAGGCCCTCTTCCTTCGGTTCGCTGCCGGTTCTACTGAGCCCGTCGCGGGCCGTTCCTCCGGCGGCTCGGGGGTGATTTCCGCCCGGGTCCTCGCCCCGGGCTCACACCGTCCCCGGGTCGCTCGCGCGAGGGGCCCCGGACGTACTCGTCCCCGTCAACGCCTTTGCGAACTCCCACGATAACGCACCCGCCCGCCGGAATCTTCCCGGATATCGTCCGCGCACGGAACGGGGGAAGGGGCGCGGCGGTGCCGTCCACGCGCGGGACGGCGGGAGGGGAGGCGCGGGGCCGGATCGTACGGGATCGGTAAACATATGGGCGGGTCGTTTGCCGTTCTGTTATCGCGGACCTATGCTGCCCGCACCGTTTACCGCATCGGTACGGTCCGACAGAACGAGGAGGCCGGCATGGCCGCGACTGTGCGCGCAGACGAGAGCGCCACGGGGCCGTCGCAGGACGGTCCCGCCACCTGGTCGGCCGAGGAACTGGCTGAGGTCCGCGAACGACTGGCCGGGGAGATCGAAGAGCTCACCAAGGAGATCGTCAAGGCGGAGAGCGAGATCGCCGCCCGTGACGTGACCGACGGGGCGGGGGACGACCAGGCGGACGCCGGGGCACGGACGTATGAACGAGAACGTGAGATCGCCCTTACCCTGAATTCACGCGACCTGGTCGCGCAGAATGAGCGAGCGATCGCCCGGATCGACGCGGGTACCTATGGAGTGTGCGAATCGTGCCACAAGCAGATCGGCAAGGAACGTCTGCTGGCGTTCCCGAGGGCGACGCTGTGCGTGGCCTGCAAGCAGCGGGAGGAGCGCCGCTGACGGGCGGCCCGGCGGAGGGGGCGGTGACGGCCGCCCCGCCGGGCAGGCGGAGGATCGCCGTGCTCACCACGATCGTCCCGATCGTCTACGGTCTCGACCTGCTCACCAAGACGCTCGTGCTGAAGACCCTGGAGGGCCGCGACCCCTTCGTCATCATCCCCGATCTCCTCCAGTTCCGGGTGATCTTCAACTCGGGGGCCGCGTTCAGCATCGGCACCGGCATGACGATCGTCTTCACGTTCGTCGCCGCCGCCGTGGTGGTCGCCATCCTGCGCACCGCGCGGCACCTGCGCAGCCTGCCGTGGGCGGTCACGCTCGCGCTGATGCTCGGCGGGGCGCTCGGCAACCTGACCGACCGCCTCCTGCGCTGGCCCTCGGGCTTCGGCCGGCCCTCACCGTTCCAGGGGCACGTGGTCGACTTCGTCGAGACCTTCCCCGGCCACTTCCCGGTCTTCAACGTCGCCGACTCGGCGATCGTCTGCGGCGGGATCCTGGCCGTCTTCCTCGCCTGGAGGGGCTACCAGATCGATGGCACCCGCGACACCGGAAGAGCAGAGAAGTGATGGCCGACCAGCGGAGTCTCCCCGTTCCCGACGGCCTGGAGGGCGAGCGCCTCGACGCGGCGCTGTCCCGGCTGTTCGGGCTGTCCCGCACCCGCGCGGCCGAGCTGGTCGCCTCCGGCGACGTGCTGGTGGACGGCTCGCCCGCGGCCAAGTCCGACCGGGTCCACGCGGGCGCGTGGCTGGACGTCACGCTGCCGCCCCCGCCCACCGCGCCGATGCCGGTCGCCGAGCCGGTCCCCGGCATGACGATCGTCTACGAGGACGACGACGTCATCGTCGTCAACAAGCCGGTCGGCGTGGCCGCCCACCCCACCGTCGGCTGGACCGGGCCCACCGTGATCGGCGGCCTGCTCGGCACCGGGCACCGGGTGGCGACCAGCGGCGCCGCCGAGCGGCAGGGCATCGTGCACCGTCTCGACGCCAACACCACCGGCGCCATGGTCGTGGCCAAGAGCGAGACCGCCTACTCCCGCCTGAAGCGGGCCTTCAAGGAACGCACCGTCGACAAGCGCTACCACGCGCTGGTCCAGGGCCATCCCGACCCGCTGCGCGGCACGGTGGACGCGCCCATCGACCGCCACCCGGTCGGCGACGGCCGTTTCGCGGTGGTGGCGGGCGGCAAGGACTCGGTCACCCACTACGACACGATCGAGGCGTTCCGCGCCGCGTCGCTGCTGGACATCAAGCTGGAGACGGGCCGGACCCACCAGATCCGGGTCCACATGTCGGCGCTGCGTCACCCGTGCGTCGGCGACATGCTGTACGGCGCCGACCCCAAGCTGGCCGCGCGGCTGGGCGTGACCCGGCAGTGGCTGCACGCGGTCTCGCTGGCCTTCGAGCACCCGGTGACGGGGGAGTGGATGACGTTCACCACCGACTACCCCGAGGACCTGGCGCGCGCGCTGGAACTCGTCGGCGCGGACTTCTGACGGCTCCGGGCCCGCCCGCGGGCCCACGGGCCGGAGGGCGCCGCCCGCCGGGTCCGTGACCTCTCCCGGGCGGGGTCCTCCCGGGCGGGGTCAGACGCTACCGTCCGCCAGGACCGTGATGTTTCCCGTGTCCTTTGCCGTTCGCGGCGCCTTTCCCCCCGACGCGTTCGGCTCGCTGTACGGATCGACCGATTCCCCGCCCTGGTTCTCCCCCTGGTTTCGCGTGTCCTCCTCCGCCGTTCCCCCGTCGGACTCCGGGCTGGTGCCCTCGCCGGAGTCCTCCGGTGCTTTTCCCTGGTCCTTCGGCTTCTCGCCGGAGTTCTTCTCCGGCTTCTCCCCCGCCTTATCCGCCCCCTTCCCGGGATCCTTCGACGGCTTGCCGTCCGGCTCGGGGGCGGGGGTGTCCTCGGCGCGGTCCTTGCCGTCCTTGCCGTCCCGCCGGGCGTCGCCGCCCTGCCGGGGCCACGCCGAAGGCGGCGTGGCGGAGCGCCCGGTCCCGCCGCCGTCGCGGACGCCGCCGTCGGTCCTGGCGGGCTCCTTCGCGGCGGGGCTCTCGGACGGCTTCGCCTTCTCCGGGGCCTTCTTCTTGACGGGGACGCTCGCCGGGATGGTCTGCCGTACGGTGTCCGACCCGGGGCCGGCGACGTTCACCCAGGCGAAGGCGCCGGAGGCCAGGGTCGCGGCGAGTGCCGCGGCCACCAGGACGCCGCCTGACAGCCTCCGCCGCGGCGGGCCGCCCGCGGCGTGGCCCGGGGGTTCGCCGAGGGACTCCGGCGACGGAGTGGCCTCCGCTCCCGGGACGGCCGCGGCCGCCGCGACGGGCAGGACGCCGGACTCGCTCCGGGGCTGCGGGACCGTGCCCGCGGGGAGCGCGACGGGCGCGGTGGACTGCGGTTCGGCTCCGCTCAGGATCGCCTGCAGGTGGATCTGGAGCTCCTCGGCGGTCATGCGCTGCGCCGGGTCCTTGTGGAGCAGGGCGAAGACGGCCGGCGCGAGCGGTCCGGCGGACAGCATCGGCGGCGGGTCCTGGTGCATGACGGCGCTGAGCGTCGCCAGCGGATGCGCGCGCTCGAAGGGGGAGCGGCCCTCGACGGCCATGTACATCGTCACGCCGAGCGACCACATGTCGGAGGCGAACTCGGCCGGTCCCCCGCTCGCCCGCTCGGGCGCGATGAACGCCGGGGTGCCGATGAGCGCCCCGGTCCGGGTGACCGACGAGTCGCCCTCCAGCATCGCGATGCCGAAGTCCGTCAGCACGGCCCGCCCGTTCCTGGCGATCAGGACGTTGTCGGGTTTGACGTCGCGGTGCAGCACGCCCACCCGGTGGGCGGCGACCAGCGCCCCGAGCACGTCGAGCGCGATCTCCGCCACCCGCCTGGGCGGGAGCGGGCCGTCCTCGCGCACCACGGCCCCCAGTGTCCTGGAGTCCACGAGCTGCATGACGATCCAGGGACGGCCGTTCTCCTCGATGACGTCGTAGACCGTCGCGACGCCCGGATGACCGATTCTCCCGGCGGCGCGGGCCTCTCTCAGCGTCCGCAGGGTGAAGATCTCACGCTCCAGACTGGAGAGGTCGGGGGAGGGGACGACCTCCTTGACCGCGACGTCCCGGCCGAGCACCTCGTCCCGCGCCCGCCAGACCGTGCCCATGCCTCCCCGGCCGATCTGCTCCAACAGCCGGTATCGGGAGCTGATGATCACCTGAGAATCGGTCATGGGGTGCCGAATACCCAGGATTTACCATCACATTCGCGGAATTCCAGCGCCGTATCCGCTGGATCGTAACGAATAGGGTTCGGACGGCGCCCCGTCCGGTGGCCGGCCGGGGCGCCGGTCAGGGCCGGAAGCTCCTGGCGACACTGTCGAACAGGGTCCGGTCCCAGTCGGACTCGGGACTCTCCATGTAGATCGCGTACGGGCGGCCGGCGGCCGTGCGGAACCCCCGGTCGAGGACGTGCGTGCGGACCCCGTTCCTGAGGTAGGTGAACTCCCAGTCGGCGGCGCTCCGGGTGAGGTACGTCCGCGCGCTGATGCCGACGCGGCGGTAGCCGGGCCACAGGTTCCTGGCCCGCCCGCTCCGCTCCACCTTCAGCCAGTGCCGGACCGGGTCCTTCTCCGGGTCCTCGGTCGACTCGATCCACAGGAACGTCTTCGACCCCGGGGCCCGGAACTCCACGCGGTCCCGGTCGGGGAACCGCCGGGCGGTCCAGCCGCGCGGCACGTCGACCCTGAAACCCAGCCGGTCGAGGTGGGTCCGCCAGCCCCTGGGCGGCGTCCGGTCCGTGCCCGCCGACGGGGTGGCGGTCGGGCGGGACGTCCCGGAGGGCCGGGGGGAGGCGGTCGTCTCACCGGACGGGGCGGCCGTCTCCCTGGCCGTCCCGGTCGAGGGCTTCCAGTCCTGGAACACCAGCCAGCCGCCGATGCCGAGCAGCACGGCGAGCGCGGCGGCCCCCGCCGCCAGCGCGGTCTGCGCCACCGGGAACCGCCGTTCCCCGGGCGCGTCGTCCCCGGCGGCCCGCCTGCGGCCCGGCCGTTCGCCCGGGTACGGCGAGGCGTCCGGGTACGGCGAGGCGTCCGGACGCGCCCGGTGCCCGGCCTGCGTGGGCGCATCCGGGTAGGCCCGGTGTTCCGCCCGCGGGGGAGCGTCCTGGTGCGCCCGATGGCCCATCTGCGGCGGAGCGTCCGGGTGTCCCCCGTGCCCCGCCCGGGTCGGAGCGCTCCGGTAGGCGGGGAGCTCCGGGTCGCCGCCGTGCGACGGGCGCCCGCCGGGCACCGGACCGCCCTGGTACGCCGGACCGCCCTGGTACGGCGGGGCCTCCCGATGCGCCTGGACCTCCCGGTACGGCGTCCCGGACCGCGGCGGCCCGTTCGGGTCCCGGCTGTCGCCGTACGGCGGAAGGCCCCCGTACGGCGGCTCCTCCCTGTGCGGCGGCTCGTCCCCGTACGGCGACCGGTCCCGGTACGGTGCCTCGTCCCGGTACGGCGGCTCGTCGGGGCGGCCGGGCCGCCCCCCGTGCCCGGGGCCCTCGTGGAGGGCCCGCCGCGGGTCGTCCGGGAACACGTGCCCGGGTACGGCGGCCGGGCTCTCGGGGAACGCGTGCCGCTCCGGCTGTCCCGGGAGGCCGTGCCATGTCCCCTCGCCCGGCCCGTACCGCGCGTGGGACCCCTGCGGCGACCCCGGCGGCGCGGTCTCGGCGGGCCGGGAGCGTTCCCCGGAGCGTTCTCCGGAGCGGGCCGTCCGGGAGCCGCGGCCGGAGTGCCGCGTCGGCGGCCCGGTGAGCCCGGCGGGATCCCCGGTGCCCGCCGCGGGGAGTGTGCCCGGCGGGAGGACGCCCGCCGCGCCTGCGATGCCCGTCGTGCCCGTCGTGCCCGTCTCGTTCGCGCCGGACGGCGCGGAGGACGCCCGGGTGAGCAGCGCCATGGCGTGCTCGGCCGGCATCCGCTCCGCGGGCTCCCTGGCCATCAGCCCCAGGATCACGGTGGCGAGCGGCCCGGTGTGCGCCATGGGCGCGGGCTCGCCGTGCAGGACGGCCATCATCGTCGCCGCGGCCGTGGCGCGCTCGAACGGCGGACGGCCCTCCACGGCCGCGTACAGCGTCGCCCCGAGCGACCACAGGTCCGACGCGGGGGTGGCGGGCAGCCCGTGGAGCCGCTCGGGCGGCAGGAACGCCGGGGTGCCGACGACCCCGCCGGTCCGGGTGATCCCCGTCTCCTGCGCCATCGAGGCGATGCCGAAGTCGGTGAGGACGACGCGGCCGTCGTCGGCCAGCAGCACGTTCTCGGGCTTGACGTCGCGGTGCAGCACCCCGGCGGCGTGCGCCGCCAGCAGCGCGCCCAGCACCTGCGTCCCCACGGACGCCACCCGTCCGGGCGGGAGCGGCCCCCCGGCGCGGACGGCCTGGCCCAGCGACCGCGACCGGACCAGCTGCATGATGATCCAGGGACGGCCGTCTTCCTCCACCACGTCGTGAATGATGATCACAGACGGGTGGTCGAGTCGCCCGGCGCTCCTGGCCTCGCGGATGGTCCGCCGGTTCAGGTCCGCCCGCGCGGCATCGTCGACGTCGCGGTAACGGACCTCCTTGATCGCCACGATCCGGTCGAGGAGCTCGTCGTGGGCGCGCCACACGACGCCCATGCCGCCCTCGCCGATGGGTTCGATCAGGTGGTACCGGCCCGCCACCTTCCGTTCGGTCATTGTCGCCGCCCCTCCCAAACCCAGGCATCGTAGCCGTTCGGGGCGGACCTCACTTTTTCGAGGAGAAGGTCTCGGTGAACCCCTTGAAGTAGTGCAGGTTCTCGTCCCACTTCGAGGCGAGGGTGTGCCAGTAGATCGCGTACCCCCGGCCGCCCTCGGTGACGAACCCCCGGTTGATCACCCGGGCCTTGCCCGAGCTCGTGTTCCAGGTGAACTCCCAGTCGGCGGCCTTCTCCATGTAGTCGACGTTCTCGATGCGGATCCGCTTGTAGCCGGGGAACCTGCCGCGACTGTAGGACTCCTGGTTCTCCCAGTCCTTCTTGGGGTCGGGCCCGGCCTTGTCGACGTACTCGACGAAGACGAAGCTCGCCCGGTCGGGGCTGCGGAACCACACCTGCTTGCCGACCCGCTTGTCCTCGTTCCACCCCTTGGGCAGCCCGATGGAGAAGCCGTTGCGGTCCTTGTGCATGCGCCACCCGGCGGGCAGCGCGGGCTCGTCCTTCTTGTCGTCCTTCTCGTCTTCGCCGCTCTCCGACGCCGAGGGGGACGGGGAGGGGGCGGTGCTCGGGCTCTCGCCGGTGCCGGGGGACCCGGAGGACGTGGGGCCGGAGGTGGGCTGCTGGGACGTCCCGGAGGTCTTCGAGTCGCCGGTGGGCTCGGCCGACCGGCCGGCCCGCGAGGCCGACGAACCGTCGTCCTTCCGGGCGCTCTGCGCTCCGAGCCATGCCGCGAGCGCCCCCACCAGCAGGATCGCCGGCACGATCAGCAGGGCCCACCGCAGCACGGACCTGGACCCCCCGCCGCCGTTCCCGGGCGAGGTGGGCAGCACGTCGCCCGCCGCGGACGGCGGCACGGTGGGCGGCGCGGACGCCGCGGACGGGGCCGCCGCGGACGGGGCGGACGACGAGGCGGTGGACGGGACGGGCGGCGCGGACGGCCGGGACCGTACGGCGGGCTCCCGGCTCGCCGGGGGGACGACGGGCTCCGGCCTGGGCGCCGGAACGGCCTCGCGCGGCTCCGGCTCCCGCTCCGGCCGGGCGGCGGGCGCGGGGTCCGCCCCGGCGCGTCCCACCGGGGGGACGGGCTCGCGCCCGGCCTTGGCCGACTTGGCCGGCCTGGCCGACGGTGCGCGCCCGGCCGGGGCCGGGGACGCGGGCGGAGCCGGCGCGGGGACGGACGGGACGTCCTCCTCCGCCGCCGGCGCGGTCGTGCCGAGCCTGGCCCCGGTGGACGGCGGGCCGCCGGCCTCCAGGCTGATCTGCGGGTCGGTCGCCGCGGCCGCCGCGTCGTCGGGGGACTCCCGCGCCTCCCGCGCCTCGCGGGGCTTCGGGGCGTCCGCCGCCTCGGCGACCGGCATGACGGCCGTCCTCGCGGGCTCCCGCGGCTCGGCGGCGGGCGCGCTCCGCCGGCCGCCCTCGGCGACCTCGCGCAGCATCCGCTCCGCCTCGTCGTACGACAGGCGACGCGCCGGGTCCTTGCGGAGCAGCCCCTCCAGCACCGGGGCCAGCCGCCCCGCGCGCGCCGGGGGGTCGGGCTCGTCGTTCAGCACGGCGTGCATGGTCGGCAGCGCCCCGCCGCGGTCGTGCGGGGCACGGCCCTCCACGGCCGCGTACAGCGTCGCCCCGAGGGACCACAGGTCGGACTCGCGCTGGGCGGTGCCGCCCTTGATCCGCTCCGGCGCGATGAACGCGGGCGTGCCCGCGATGCCGGTCATGGTCAGCGCGGTCTCCGACTCCAGCGTCGCGATGCCGAAGTCGGTGAGGACGACGCGGCCGTCGTCGGCCATCAGCACGTTCTCGGGCTTGACGTCGCGGTGCAGCACGCCCTGGGCGTGCGCGGCGCGCAGCGCGTCGAGAACCTGGAGCCCTATCTCCGCGACCCGCTCGGGCGGCAGGGGCCCGTCCTGCCGCAGCACCTTGCCGAGGGCGCGGGACTCCACCAGCTGCATGACGATCCAGGGACGGCCGTCCTCCTCGACGACGTCGTGGACGACCACCACGTTGGGGTGCGTCAGCCGCCCGGCGGCGCGGGCCTCGCGCTTGGTCCGCCGGTTGAAGTCCTCCTGGTTGTCCTCGCCGAGCGTGTCGGCGTAGCGGACCTCCTTGACCGCGACCTCGCGGTCGAGCAGCTCGTCGTGGGCCCGCCAGACGATGCCCATGCCACCCCGGCCGATGGGCTCGAGCAGGTGGTAGCGGGAGGCAACGCGGCGTCCCTCAGGTTGTGCTTCGGCCATCAACCGCACCTACCCCTTTCTAAGCCACCGAATACTCTCACAGGCCAGGTGGGGTGATCGACTCTCTCGCGCGCGATGTGTTCGGCATATGAGACGAATCCGCTCACCAACTGGCGTGTCGCCGGAAGATGGCCTATCGTCGATGCCATGACATGCCACTTCGCGTTTATCGGGCCGGCTCCGGGGAGCCGGTCGTGACGACGTGACGTAGCGACCTTCCGGAGCCGGCCACAGGCAGAGACCTTGAGATCTCTGCCTTTTTTGTTTCTCCGATCCGCCGGCTCGCGGGGCGTGCCGGCCCAGTCAGGGAGCCGTGATGCTGACCGCAGACTTGGAACGCCGGGCCGTGCGCCTGGGGACGCTCACCGTGGGCGAGGGGCCCGCCGTGGTGATCGGCGGGCCTGGCGCCGAGGCGCGGCTGCTCGACCTGCGGGTCCGCCGGGAACCGGCGGCCGAGGCGCTGACCCGGGTCCGCGCCTCCTGGGAGGGGCCGCTCCTCGTCGAGCCGTCCGCCGCGGACGACCTGCCGGCGATCGCCGCCGGCGCCGACGCGGTGGTGGTCGGCGCGGCCTGGACGCGCGACCTGCCGCTGGTCCGCGCGGCCGCCCGGCTCGGACTGCCCGTGGTGGTCCATCGCGGTCCCGCCGCGACGCTGGAGGAGTGGCTGGCCGTGGCCGGGCAGTGCGCGGCCGAGGGCAACGACCGGATCGTGCTGTGTGAGAGCGGGGGCCGGGCGCGCGTCGCGGAGCCGGCCCCCGACCTGGCGTTGCTGCGCGCCGCCCGGGAGCGGTCCGGCCGGCCCGTCGTCGCGGGCCTCGGCGAGGACGCCGGCCTGGCCGCGGCGGCGGTCGCCGCCGGCGCCGACGGCCTGCTGCTGTCGCCCGGTGCCCCGGAGGAGGCCGTCCGTGGCGCGCTGGAGGCCGCCCGGGTCGTCGGGGCGCTGACCCGCCCGGAGGCGCCAGGCTCGATCCTCGCCGCCCGCGGCGCCATCGACCGCGTCGACGCCGCCCTCGCCGTCCTGCTGGAGCGCCGGGTCGGGCTCGCCGGGGTCATCCAGCGGCTCAAGCCGGTCGGCGGCTTCGCGGGCCGCGACCCCGACCGCGAGCGCCGCCTGGTGGCCGGGATGGCCCGCCGCGCCCCCACGCTGGGTGAGGAGCGGCTCGCACCCATCATGAAGGCCGTCATCGAGGCGGGGCTGCACGTGGCCGAGGAGCGCCGTGCCCGGGACGGGGCCTGACCGCCGCGCCGCGCCGCCTGCCGGGGGCGCGGCGGGCCCGCCGTACGCGGGGTTCAGCCGGGCATGCGGTCGGCCAGCGGGGCCCCGGCGCGGCGGCGTGAGCCGACGACGCGCCAGCCCAGGGCGATCCCCGCGGCCAGCACCGGGACGCAGAAGAAGGCGACGCGCTGGTCGGGGTCGGCGAACGCCATGAGCACCACCACCAGAGCGAGGAGGGCCAGCGTGAACCAGTTGGTGTACGGCGAGCCGGGCATCCGGAAGGACGGCCGTTCGACGAGGCCCCGCAGGGCGGCGCGGCGCAGCCGCAGCTGGCAGTAGAGCAGGGTGGCCCAGGTGGTGATCACGCCGAGGGACGCGACGGCGGTGGCGATGTTGAAGGCGCGCTCGGGGACGAAGTAGTACAGCACCACCCCGGCCAGCAACACCCCCGCGGTGATGAGGATGCCGCCGAAGGGCACGTGACGCGAGCTGAGGCGTCCCGCGACGGCGGGCGCCTCGCCCTTGACCGCCATGGCCCGCAGGATCCGGCCGGTGGAGTACAGGCCCGAGTTGCACGACGACATCGCCGCGGTGATCACGACCAGGTTCATCGCGTCGGCGGCCCAGGGCACGCCGAGGGCGGCGAAGACCGTCACGAACGGCGACCGGCCGGGGCCGTAGGACGTCCACGGCAGCGCCATGCACAGCAGCAGCACCGAGCCGACGTAGAAGACCCCGATGCGCCAGATCACGCTGTTGATGGCCTTGGGCATGACCTTGCCGGGGTCCCTCGTCTCGCCGGCGGCGATGCCGACCAGTTCGATCGCCGAGTAGGCGAAGACGACCGACTGCAGGCTCATCAGCACCGGCGGGAACCCCATGGAGAAGAAACCGCCGTGGGAGGTGAGGTTGCCGGCCCCCGCGGGCGTCCCGCCCACCTCCGTCCCCAGCAGCACGACCGCCAGCCCGACCACCAGGAACGCGCAGATGGCCAGCACCTTCAGCAGCGCGAACCAGAACTCCAGCTCGCCGAAGAGCCGCACCGACAGCAGGTTGACGGTCAGCACGAACCCCAGCGCGACGAGCGCGGTGAGCCATCGGGGGAAGTCCGGCGCCCACATGTGCACGTAGACGGAGATCGCGGTCAGCTCGGCGACGCCGGTGAAGGCCCAGTTGACCCAGTACATCCAGCCGCTGGCGAAGGCCGCCCACGGGCCGACGAACTCGGCGGCGTAGTCCACGAAGGAGCCGGAGGTGGGCCGGTGGAGCACCAGCTCGCCCAGCGCGCGCATCACGAAGAAGGCCGCCAGCCCGGCGACCGCGTACGACAGCACCAGCGCCGGCCCGCTCGCCTGAAGGCGCCCCCCGGAGCCCAGGAACAGCCCGACGCCGATGGCGCCGCCGATCGCGATCATCTGCACCTGGCGGTTGCCGAGCGCGTGGCTGTAGCCCTCTTCGGTCCTCACGTGACCCCCCCGTTCACTCTTCTCACATGAATCATCGCTCAAAGTAGCCGAGTCCCGCCGCCGTCACGGGGTGGTGCGGCACCCGGTGAGGGCCCGAACGCGTAGGCTTCCCACGCCGACAGGAGACCAGGGGAGGGCGAGGCCGCATGCCAGATTCGTTTGTTCATCTTCACGTTCACACGGAGTACTCCATGCTCGATGGAGCGGCCCGTCTGAAGCAGATGTTCAAGCAGGTCGGTGACCTGGGCATGCCCGCCATCGCGATCACCGACCACGGCAACATGCACGGCGCCTACGACTTCTACAAGCAGGCCACCGGGGCGGGGATCAAGCCGATCATCGGCATCGAGGCGTACGTCGCCCCGGCCTCCCGGCACCAGAAGAAGCCGGTGCTGTGGGGCGAGCCGCACCAGAAGAGGGACGACGTCTCGGCGGGCGGCTACTACACCCACATGACGATCTGGGCGCGCAACGACCGCGGCCTGAAGAACCTCATGAAGCTCTCCTCCCGGGCCTACACCGAGGGCTTCGTCCGCAAGTGGGCCCGGATGGACGCCGAGATCCTCGCCGAGCACTCCGAGGGCCTGATGGCCACCACCGGCTGCCCGTCAGGCGAGGTGCAGACCCGCCTGCGCCTGGGCCAGTACGACGAGGCCCTCGCCGCCGCGGCGAGGTACCAGGAGCTGTTCGGCAAGGACAACTACTACCTGGAGATCATGGACCACGGGCTCGACATCGAGCGCCGGGTCCGCGACGGTCTGACCCGCGTCTCCAGGGAGCTGGGCATCCCGCCGCTGGTCACCAACGACTCCCACTACACCTACGAGTCCGACGCCTCCTCCCACGACGCCCTGCTGTGCATCCAGACGGGCAAGCAGCTGTCGGACCCCGACCGGTTCCGCTTCGACGGCAGCGGCTACTACATCAAGACCGCCGACGAGATGCGCGCCGTCGACTCCTCCGACCTGTGGGCCGAGGGCTGCCGCAACACCCTGCTGGTCGCCGAGAAGGTCGACCCGTCCGGCATGTTCGGTTTCAAGAACCTGATGCCGACCTTCCCGGTGCCCGACGGCATGACCGAGGAGGAGTTCTTCCGGCAGCAGGTCCGGGAGGGCATGGAGCGCCGCTTCCCCGAGGGGGTCGACGAGGAGCACCGCGCCTGGGCCGAGAAGGAGCTCGGCGTCATCGTCCAGATGGGCTTCCCGTCCTACTTCCTCGTGGTCGCCGACTTCATCATGTGGGCCAAGAACAACGGCATCCGGGTCGGCCCCGGCCGTGGCTCGGCGGCGGGCTCGCTGGTGGCCTACGCCCTCGGCATCACCGACCTCGACCCGATCCCGCACGGCCTGATCTTCGAGCGGTTCCTCAACCCCGAGCGCGTCTCCATGCCCGACGTCGACATCGACTTCGACGAGCGCCGGCGCGGCGACGTGATCCGCTACGTGACCGAGAAGTGGGGTTCCGACAAGGTCGCGATGATCGCCACCTTCGGCACCATCAAGGCGAAGGCCGCCATCAAGGACGCGGCCCGCGTCCTGGGATACCCGTACGCGCTGGGCGACCGGGTCTCCAAGGCGTTCCCGCCCGCGGTGATGGGCAAGGACATCCCGCTGTCGGGCATCTTCGACTCCGATCATCCCCGGTACAACGAGGCCGGAGAGCTGCGCAAGCTGTACGAGGAGGACGTCGACGTCAAGGCGGCGGTCGACCTCGGCCGCGGCCTGGAGGGCCTGATCCGGCAGACCGGCGTGCACGCCGCGGGCGTCATCATGTCGTCCGAGGTGCTGACCGACCACATCCCGATCATGCGCCGTGACTCCGACGGCGCGATCATCACGCAGTTCGACTACCCGACCTGCGAGACGCTCGGCCTGCTGAAGATGGACTTCCTGGGCCTGCGCAACCTCACGATCATCGACGACTGCCTCAAGGCCATCGAGGCCAACACCGGCACCATGATCGACCTGCTCAAGCTGCCGCTGGACGACCGCAGGACCTACGAGCTGCTGGCCCGCGGCGACACCCTCGGCGTGTTCCAGCTCGACGGCGGCGGCATGCGCTCGCTGCTGCGCCTGATGCGGCCCGACAACTTCGAGGACATCTCCGCCGCCCTCGCGCTCTACCGGCCCGGCCCGATGGGCGCCAACTCGCACACCAACTACGCGCTGCGCAAGAACGGCCAGCAGGAGATCATCCCGATCCACCCGGAGCTGGAGGAGCCGCTCAGGGAGATCCTCGACACGACCCACGGCCTGATCGTCTATCAGGAGCAGGTCATGGCCATCGCGCAGAAGGTCGCCGGCTACTCCCTCGGAGGCGCCGACCTGCTCCGCCGCGCGATGGGCAAGAAGAAGAAGTCGGAGCTGGACAAGCAGTACGAGTTCTTCGAGCGCGGCATGAAGGACAACGGCTTCTCCGCCGCGGCCATCAAGTCCCTGTGGGACATCCTGCTGCCCTTCTCCGACTACGCTTTCAACAAGGCCCACACCGCCGGCTACGGCCTCGTCGCGTACTGGACCGGCTACCTCAAGGCCAACTACCCCGCCGAGTACATGGCGGCCCTGCTGACCTCCGTCAAGGACGACAAGGACAAGTCGGCCCTCTACCTCAACGAGTGCCGCCGGATGGGCATCAAGGTGCTCCCGCCGGACGTCAACGACTCCGACTTCGACTTCACCCCGCGCGGCTCCGACGTCCGCTTCGGCCTGTCGGCCATCCGCAACGTCGGCGGCAACGTCGTCGACGGGATCCTGGCCGCGCGCAAGGAGAAGGGCCGCTACACCGACTTCAAGGACTTCCTGCGCAAGGTCCCGGCGATCGTCTGCAACAAGCGCGTCATCGAGTCGCTGATCAAGGCCGGCGCGTTCGACTCCTTCGGGCACGTCCGCAAGGGCCTGGTCCTGGTCCACGAGCAGGCCGTCGACGCGATCATCGACATCAAGAAGAACGAGGCGATCGGCCAGGACTCCCTGTTCGGCGCGGTCGAGGGCGCCGAGGACCAGACCTTCGACGTGCAGATCCCGCCGGGGGAGTGGGACAAGACCACCCTGCTGGCGTTCGAGCGGGAGATGCTCGGCCTGTACGTCTCCGACCACCCGCTGTTCGGCGTGGAGCACATCCTCGCCTCCGGCGCGGACTGCTCGGTCGCCGCACTCCAGGACGAGAACCGCCCGGACGGGCAGATCGTCACGGTCGGCGGCATCCTGAGCGGCGTGCAGCGCAAGGTCACCAAGAAGGGCGACACCTGGGTCCTGACCATGCTGGAGGACCTGGCGGGCGCCATCGAGGTGATGGTCTTCCCCTCGACGTACCAGCTCTGCTCGACCATCCTCGCCGAGGACGCGATCGTCTTCGTCAAGGGCCGCCTGGACAAGCGCGAGGACGTCGGCAAGATCATCGCGATGGAGGTGACCGCCCCCGATCTGTCCGTCGAGGGCGGCGGCCCCCTGGTCGTCAGCATGCCGCTCACCCGCTGCACCCCGCCCGTGGTGGGGCGGCTGAAGGAGGTCCTGGTCACCCATCCGGGCACCACCGAGGTCCACCTGCAGGTCCACAACGGTCCCCGGACGACCGTCATGCGACTCGACGACCGCCTGCGCGTCGCCCTGTCCCCGGCCCTGATGGGCGACCTGAAGCAGCTCCTCGGCCCGGCCTGCCTGGGGGCCTGAGCGGCCTCGGCCGGGGGCGGACGGTCTCCGGCCTCTCCGGGCCGGGCCCACGCGGGGCCCGGCCACCGGATCAGCCCTCGCGGGCCGTGATCGGCCCCCGCGGGACCACGGCCCGGAGAGGCCCCCGCGGGCCGTGATCGCCCCCGCCGGACCACGACCCGGAGAGGCCCCCGCGGGCCGTGATCGGCCCCCGCCGGACCACGACCCGCCCGGCCGAGGGGGCGGGATCAGGGGAGGGCGGGGACCGAGGGCCGGTCGTCCGTCCACCCGGCCTCGAGGATCACCGAGGTCCGGTCCTTGATGGCGGGCTTGCCGCTCTCCCCGCTCTCGTGGTGCTCGCTGAGCAGCGTCATGGCGCCGGTGTCGACGACCGTCCTGACCTCCGACGCGGAGCCCCTGTGGTCGCGCTCGATGAGGAAACCCCTGCCGGCCCTGCCCTGCGGATCCTTCACCCCGCTCAGGGGGCGGACGCCGGGCAGCGTCGGCAGCGCCCGGTAGGCCGCCGTCCGGACCGCCTTCGACACCGGGACGCTGTACAGCAGCGAGACCAGCACCTCGGCCGTGTAGCCGTCGAGGATCTCCTCGGGGATCCTCGCCTCCGGCTCGTCGTCCGGGTTCGGCGCGTTCCGCGCGGCCTTCTTGATCCACGCCTTGAGCGCCTCCGGCTCCGTGGGCAGCCCCTGGATCTCCCGATACGGCCGCCACCGCTCCACCAGGTAGAAACCGGTGACGTTCCTGGTCTTGTTGAGGGCGCCCGCGTCCGGCCGGGTGGACAGCCGCAGGCCCCCGTCCTTCCACGTGGTGGGGGAACCGTCCCGGCGCCACGCCCGCTCGTCCGCCGCGGTCGCGGGCCGCACCCCCAGTTTGCGGACGCCGGACCAGGATTCGCCGTCGCGCGCGGTCCACTCCTCCAGGAGCTCCCGCTCCACCACCCGGTAGCGGTTCGCGCCGCGCCCGAGCGGGCGGGGGCGGGTGTACGTCGTCAGCGTCCTCGTATGCCAGTAGGCGCCCTCCGCGGAGGCCGTCCCCACGCGGGCGGCGGTCACGGGCCGGGACCCGACGGCCTCCGCCGTGCCCGCCGTCGCGGTCGTGCCCGGCAGGATGACGGCTCCCGCGACGGCCATGGCGATTCCGGCCGAGGCCGTCCGGCGGGCGGGCGCGCCGGAGCGCCCGGCCGGCCCTCGGAGAATGATCGATTTCATGACACCTGATACAACCGGGCGGCGTCCCGGGTTGCCCTGATGATCGGATTCTCCCGTTCCGCAACAGCCGGGCATGTTCCGACGCGGTCAGGCGGGTCGCGGGTACCGGGCAACCTTCCACCCGGCCCGGTTGTCTGAGGGGACATGAGATCGGACGAACAGGGATGAGCGGTCCCGACGACGACGGGTTCATCGCGTTCGTCGCCGCGCGGGGCACCAGCCTGCTGCGCGTCGCCCACCTCGCGTGCGGTGACGAGCGAGAGGCCGAGGACCTCCTGCAGACGGCGCTGGAACGGACGTACCGCAGGTGGGATCGGGTGCGGCACGACAATCCGGAACCGTACGTCCGCCGCGTCATCGTCAACGCCGCCATCAACCGCGCCCGGCGCCGGGCGATCCTGCGGATCCTGCCCACCCACACCCCGCCCGAGAGGCCGGCCCGGGAGGTCGACCTCGACCTGCGCGGGATGCTCATGGACGCCCTGCGCGCGCTGCCGCCCCGGCAGCGCGCCGTGGTCGTCCTGCGGTACTGGGAGGACCTCAGTGAGGCGCAGACCGCCGAGATCCTCGGCTGCTCGGCGGGCACGGTGAAGAGCCAGGCGTCGAAGGCTCTCGCGAAGCTCAGGACGGCCGTCGGCCACGAGTCACTGGAAGGGGTGCTCGGAAGTGCCTGCTCTTGAGGAGATCCTGCGCCGGGTCATGGCGGAGGAGACACGGGAGCTGCGCGCCGCACCGGATCTGGCCCAGCGCGTCATGCGTTCCGCCCGCGGTGGGAACACCCGGCGGGCCGGGCGCGCCGCGCTGGCCGTCGCGGTGGCCGTGGCCGCGGCGGTGGTCCCGGTCCACCTGTTCCTCACCCGGGGCCCCGCGCCGGCGACGGCGAGCGACGGGCCCTCCGCCGTCGCCACGGGCCCGGCCGAGAACCCGCGCCTTCCCGGAGAGCAGGTCCTCGGCGGCGTCAGGGTCACCTACGTGCCTCCGGGCCTGCGCTGGACCCAGTGGCGGCTCGACCGGTCGGAGGAGTTCACCACGACCTGGAACTACGACGGCGACGAGAACGGCCCCTACTGCGTTCAGATCTTCGTCCACGAGGGGTCGGCGGCCGGGGAGTTCGACGAGCGGCTGCGGGACTACCGCGACCGGGGCGAGGGCGAGGAGGTGACCGTCGGCGGCCACGCCGCGTATTTGGTGACGCAGTCTGTCGGCGAGGACGGGGGGCCGGGCACCCCGTCCCTCCTCCTCGACCTGGGGGGCACGCGGCGGGTCGAGGTGATGCTCGGCCCGTCCTACGCCGGGGACCTCGGCGGCCCGGAGGCGGCCGGGCGTGAGCTGCGGAGGATCGGCGAGGGGCTCAGATTCACGGCCTGGCCCGCCCCGCCGGGCGAGGGCGCCGGGCCCGAGGGGACGGCTCCGACGGCCGGGCCCGTGACGCCGGGCGACTCCCCGGACGGATCCGCCCCGTCCGTCCCCGCCGGGTGACCCGCAGGACCCTCGGGCGGGGAGCGGAACCGGCCGGACGGGGAACGGGACCGGCCAGGGCGGGTCAGACATCCCTGGATGTGGAATGTCAAGCCGCAAGGTCCTGTTGCCGATGTGAC
>NZ_JBEZNH010000015.1:0-177120 GCF_040653115.1 Streptosporangium sp. NPDC048047
TGTGCATGTTTTCGGGGGGTGGGGCTGGCCGGTCCGGGGGGGCCGGGCAAAAGAAAGGGGCCGCTCCCCCGGTGAATCCGGGGAAGCGGCCCTTTTCTGTTCCTGCTGAAACGGTCTGTGAGTCGAGGCGGACCGTGCCTCTCAGCGTCCCTGGAACACCGCGCGTCCGAGAGGCGGGACGGCTCCGCAGACCCGGAAGAAGCAGCGGCTCGCGGACCGTTTCATCGTATTGCGGGTGATGGCGGCCTCGGTGTTGCGTACCGACTCGCGGACTGTCCGGAACCCGTACCGCAGCATGTCCGCCTCGTAGGCGTGCAGGGCCTGAAGCAGGGGTCTCTCCCCTCGGTCCGCCGTGACCAGCGCGGTGCAGAGCCGTTGCGCGTCGCGCAGCGCCGTGTTGCCTCCCAGCCCGCCCACCGGCGGCATGTGATGGACGGCGTCCCCCAGCCCTGTGACGGGCCCGGTCTCCCAGGGATCGAGCGGCTCGGCGGCGCTGAACCGGGTGGGGAACAGGGTGTCCGGGGATGAGTCGCTGATCAGCCGGCGTAGATCGGGGTGCCAGCCCTCCGTCCGTTCGGTCAGGAGTTCCTGCACCTGGGAAGGTTTCATCGACGCCCCGGCCGGGTCGAAGCCCGCGGGGAGGGAGTCGCGATGCGCGATGAACGCCCACAGCACGTAGTCATCGTCATGCGACTCCGCCAGCAGGTGTTCCGGGTCCAGGCCGAGGGCCCGTACCCGTTCGCCGAGCCTTTCGATGATCGACGACGGATTCTCTCGCCTGTGAAAGACGGCGGTGAACAGGAAATCCCGCCGTGGCCAGAAGGCGTTCTTGCCGGCGAGCAGCCGTTCCGGCAACCAGCGCCGGTTCTCATCGGTGAGGAAGAGCTTGCCGCCCACGGCTGTCGCGGGCAGTTCGGCACGGCCGGCCGAGGGATGGAGCTGCGCCCATACCCGGGACTTCGTCCCGTCGGCCGCGACGAGCACGTCGGCGGTGGCGGCGGTGCCGTCGGCGAACTCCGCCGTGACGGTCCCGTCGGTGTTCCGGGTGAAGCAGGTGAACTCCTTGCCGAAGCGGACGACGTCGTCCAGGCCGGCGAGGAGCAGTTTGCGCAGTGTGACGCGGCTGACCGCGTGTTCACCGGTCGCGGGGTCCAGCGGGTCCCCCTCCGGGCGGTCCTCGCCGATCAGGACCAGCGGCCGCATCCGCTCGTCGAGGAAACCGATCCCGGACCCCGAGGCGCCCGCCGTGGCCACCAGTGTCTCCCACAGCACAGGTGGCAGGCAGGCGTGCAGGGCGGTGCTTCCGGTCGGCTCGATGTTCAGCCGGAAGCCCTGGAGCCGTGCGTCGGGTGAGAGGTCGCGCTCGTAGACGGTGACGTTCACGCCTGCCCGCTTCAGGCCCTGTGCGAGGCAGAGCCCGCCTATCCCGCCGCCGATCACGGCGACGTCCAAGCGTCCAGAGGACAGTCCAGAGGACATGGGGGTCCTCCCTTCCGTGAGGGCCCGCTCTCGGCGGGCCCGGGTTTCAGGTCTGCTCCGCCGCGTCGGCGAGTTCCGCCAGCAGACGGTCGTGCCATGCCACCTCTGTTTCGAGCCGCATGAGGGTCTGCTCGAAGGCGATGGCCTCCAGCCTGGTCAGGTGCCGATCGGCTTCGAGACGCAGGTTCCGCCAGAAGCCGAGTTGCGTCGCGTAGGAGTCGCGCCGCTGCCGGACGGCCGCTAGCAGCTCCCCGGGGTCGATCTGACCGCCGTGGAGCAGTACCAGCTGGATCGGGTCCGGTCGCAGGCCGGTGTCGGCGAGGACCGATCTGATCACCGAGAGCAGTTCCGTCCGGCCTCTGTCGGTGATCGCGTAGACGGTGCGGGCCGGGAGGTTGCCCTCCTGCTCCGTGCGGACCACCTCGACGACGCCTTCGTCGGCCATCCGGCGCAGCGCGCCGTAGAGCGAGCCGGGTTTGACGTCCGCCCAGAGCTCCACCCGGTCGATCTGCGCGGCGGTACGGATCCTGTGGCCGTGCATGGGGCCGCCGTCGGCCAGTGCGCCGAGGATGAAGAGGCGTGTAGCTCGCATATGAGTACTCAAATACAAGTAGGAGAGGAAGTCAATGACGAGTACTCAAAAATGAGTAGGGAAACCTTCGCGGGGCGCCTGGCGCGGCTCCGCTGTTCCCGGTGCCGGAGAGGCGGAGTCATGCCGTCTGCACGGGCGGTCAGCCGACGCTCGATCGGATCTTCTGACCCGACGACGTCCACCGTGATGTGGACCGAGGCGCTGAAGCGCCGTCGTCATCGGGCGGAACGCGGTTCCCCGGCCGGCGGACGGGCCGTTCTCGTACCGGTCGCCGAGCGCGCCACGGAAGCGCCCCCGTCTGTCAGGGCCGTGCCGCACTATCGTTGCCGCGTGAACACCCCCGCGGCCGAAGCCGACATCGACGCCGACCTCGTCGACCGCCTGATCCGTGCGCAGCACCCGGACCTGGCGGGCCCGCTCACCCTCATTGCCAACGGGTGGGACAACGTCATCTACCGTCTGGGGGCGGACCTGTCCGTACGGTTGCCGCGCCGCCAGGTCGCCGTCGACCTCATCGTCAACGAGCAACGCTGGCTGCCGGTCCTGGCCGGGTACGTCGAGACCGCGCTGCCCGTGCCCGTCAGGGTCGGCGTGCCCGGTGAGGGTTACCCGTGGCCGTGGACGATCGCGCCCTGGTTCGAAGGCCGTACGGTCGCCGAGGTGCCGCCGCCCGCCCGCTCCGGCATCGCCGTTCCGCTGGCCGGTTTCATGACGGACCTCCACCGGCCCGCACCATCCGACGCACCGCGTAACCCCGTCCGCGGCGTCCCGCTCGCCGACCGCGACGAAGCGGTACGGCGACGCCTGCGGTCCATTCCCCGATCAGCCGAGCTTCTCCCCCTCTGGGAGGAGCTGGCCGCCCTCCCGCCCTGGCAGGGCCCCGCGCTCTGGCTCCACGGCGACCCGCACCCGGGAAACCTCCTGGCCGACGGGGAGGAGCTGGCGGCCGTCCTGGACTTCGGCGACCTCACCAGCGGCGATCCCGCCACCGACCTCGCCGCCGCGTGGCTCGTGTTCGAGGAGGACGCTCGCGAGGTCTTCCGATCACGGGTGGACGCCGACGAGGTGACCTGGGAGCGCGCGCGGGGCTGGGCCCTCGTCATGGGCACCGCCCTGGCCGCTCACTCGGCCGACGCCCCCGGCATGGCGGCCATCGGCGACCATGTCCTCGACCAGGTGCTTCTCACCTGAGCCTGCCGAAGAGGGATCCGCCGGGGCTCGCCCGCGCGGCTCCCGCGGGGTCAACCCTGTGAGGCGTCCAGCAGCGGCTCGATCCGGTACGGCACCTGTACGGACAGCGCGATCGTGGTGTCCGAGCGCTGGATCGCCGGCGAGGTCAGGATGCGGGCGATGACCTCCTGGAGGTCCGGCGTGCTGCGGGCGACCACCCGGCAGAGCAGGTCGGCCTGGCCGCTGGTGCCGTACACCTCAAGGATCTCGGGGACCGCTTCGAGCGCCCGTACGGCTTCCGCCAGGCGGCCCTGGGCGATCTGCAGGGAGACGAAGGCGAGGATCGGATATCCGGCGCCCTCGGGGGTGACCGTGGGCCCGAAGTCGGTGATGACGCCCCGCGCGATGAGCTTGTCGAGGCGGGCCTGGACGGTGCCGCGGGCCACGCCGAGCAGACGGGCGAGCTCGGTGAGGCCGACGCGGGGGTGGGCGCGCATGGTCATCAGGAGGCGGCTGTCCAGCCTGTCGATCGGCACCGCATCAGACTAGGCGATATGACCAGTCGAAACCAGATATGAGCTCGCATTCATGCGCGAAACGCCCACTACAACTGCTCGCTCTTGCCAATGATTCGCGCAATTGCTGTCATTTCCTTATGTTCGAGGAAGCGCAGTACTTCGCACCGGTGGCGACCCGCGACGACGGCACGGTCGAGGTCGAGCTCGCCGCGAGCCACCCCGGTTTCTCCGACCCGGTCTACCGGGCCCGCCGTAACGCCATCGCCGGCCTCGCCGTGAACCACGTTCCCGGCGCGCCGATCCCCACGGCCGACTACACCGGGCAGGAACACGAGGTGTGGGCGCTGGTGAGCAGGGAGCTGGC
Source organism: Streptosporangium sp. NPDC048047 (assembly GCF_040653115.1). Lineage (NCBI taxonomy): Bacteria > Bacillati > Actinomycetota > Actinomycetes > Streptosporangiales > Streptosporangiaceae > Streptosporangium > Streptosporangium sp. NPDC048047. The sequence goes on from NZ_JBEZNH010000015.1 coordinate 4,124, forward strand.
GGTCAAGCATCATAAGTACGCGACCGCGGAGTATCTGGACGCGGTCGAGCGGCTGCGGCTGCCCACCGACCGCATTCCGCAGTTGCAGGAGGTCAGCGAGCTGCTGGAGCCGCTGACCGGATTCCGGTACCTCCCGGCCGCCGGGCTGGTGCCGCTCCGCGACTTCTACGGTGTGCTGGCGGACGGGTTCTTCCACTCGACGCAGTACATCCGGCACCACTCCACGCCGCTCTACACACCGGAGCCGGACGTGATCCACGAGGTGATCGGGCACGCCAACGCGCTGGCCTCCGACCGGTACGCGCGGCTCTACCGGCTGGCCGGCGGTGCGGCGCGGCGGGTCGAGAGCGAGGACGCCCTGGAGTTCGTCTCCAAGATCTTCTGGTTCACGATGGAGTTCGGCGTCATGACCGACCAGGGCGAGCTGCGGGCGTACGGCGCGGGCATCCTGTCCTCCTACGGGGAGATCGAGGAGTTCCGCGGCATGGACATCCGGCCGCTGGACCTGGCCGCCATGGGCACCACCAAGTACGACATCACGAAATATCAGGATGTGTTGTTCCGGGCCGACTCGCTGGAGCACCTGGAGGACGTGGTCGGCGGGTTCTGGGCGGACTGCGACGACGACTCCATCGCGAAACTGATCGCCGGCGCCCGCTGAGCGGTCACCCACGATCCGGCCGGATCGCCGACGGCCCCCCTCGCCGACGGCCCGGCCGTTCGCGTTCGTGCCCCCTGCCCGCCCCGGCCGGGCTGGAATCGGCTGAGGATCCTCCTTGCGACGCCCCGCCGGGCCGGTCACGAGCCGGGCCGGGACCGTCCGCCGTCCACGCTCACGGTGTTCCGACGGGCCGGTCCTGGGCCGTCCTGTCGACCAGCCGGTAGCCCACCCCGCGCACCGTCTGGATCAGCCGGTCGTCGGTGTCGCCGAGCCGGGCCCGCAGACGCTTGACGTGGACCGCGATCGTGTTGGTCGAGGTGTTCTCGGTGGAGTTCCAGACGTGGCGCATGATCTGCTCGCGGGTCACCGTACGGTGGGCGTTGCGCATCAGGTAGTGCAGCAGCTCGAACTCGCGCAGCGGCAGGTGGACGGCGCGGCCGTCCACCCTGACCAGGTAGGCGTTCACGTCGAGCTCCACCCGGCCGACGACGAGCGTCCGGCGGCCTCCCGGCTCGCCGGAGAACGCGCCCTGCACCAGGGGCAGGAGCTCCGGAACCCGGTACGGCCGGGCCACGCACGCCGTGGCTCCGGCGGCGAGCGCCTGCACGGCCTGCTCGGCGTGCCCCTCGCCCACGCCGAGCAGCACCGGGACGGTCCGGGCGAGCCGTACGGCGCGGACGAACTCCACCGCTCCGATGACCGGCAGTGAGGCGCTGACCAGCACGACGTCGGGTTGGAGGGCGCCGGCCTGCAACAGGGCCTGGGCGCCGTCGGTCACGCCCGTGACCTCGACGCCCTCGCGTTCGAGGGCGTCGGACAGCCCCTGGACCAGAGACGTCTCCGGATCGGCCACCAGCAGCAGCGGCGCCGTCCGGGGGTCCCCGTTCACCTCGGGTGCCGTCTGCGGCTGGGTCACCCGGTCCCTCCAATGCGGTCGGTTCACCCGGACGGCGTGGCCGGCTCGCCCGGACGGTGCGGTCTGCTCACCCGAAGCGGCCGGTGATGTAGTCCTCGGTCGCCTTCTGGGAGGGGTTGGTGAAGATCCGGGAGGTCTCGTCCATCTCGATGACGCGGCCCGGCTGCCCCTGCCCGGCGAGGTTGAAGAAGGCGGTGCGGTCGCTCACCCGGGCGGCCTGCTGCATGTTGTGCGTCACGATGATGATCGTGAACCTGCTCTTCAGCTCGGCCATCAGGTCCTCGATCGCCAGGGTGGAGATCGGGTCCAGGGCGGAGCAGGGCTCGTCCATCAGCAGGACCTCGGGCCGTACGGCGATGGCCCTGGCGATGCACAGGCGCTGCTGCTGGCCGCCGGACAGGCCGGCGCCGGGCTTGCCGAGGCGGTCCTTGACCTCGTTCCACAGGTTGGCGCCCTTGAGGGAGGTCTCGACGATGCCGTCGACCTCGGACCTGGAGTGCCTTCCGTTGAGCCGGAGGCCGGCCGCGACGTTCTCGTAGATGGACATCGTGGGGAACGGGTTGGGGCGCTGGAAGACCATGCCGATCATCCGGCGCACCGACACCGGCTCGATGCCGGAGCCGTAGAGGTCCTCGCCGTCGAGCAGGACCTTGCCCTCCACGCGCGCGCCGGGGATGACCTCGTGCATGCGGTTCAGCGTGCGCAGGAAGGTCGACTTCCCGCAGCCCGAGGGGCCGATGAACGCGGTGATGGTGTTGGGCTCGATGGTCATCGAGATGTCCTCGATGGCCTTGTGCTTGCCGTAGTAGGCGTCGAGGCCGGAGACCTGGATCTGCTGGCTCATTTACGGGTTCCTCCTATCGGCCCCTGGCCGGCGAACGCCACCAGGCGATGAGGCGCGCCACCAGGTTGAGCAGCATGACGATCACGATGAGCGTGAGCGCTCCGGTCCACGCGCGGTCGACGGCGATGTCCGTCGGACGCCTCGCCTGGTCGAAGACGTAGAGCGGCAGGCCCATCTGCGGCCCGTTGAACGGGTCGGAGTTGATGGAGTCGGTGAAGAAGACCGTCAGCATGAGGGGGGCCGTCTCCCCTGCCACGCGGGCGATGGCGAGCATGACGCCGGTCACGATGCCGGTGAGGGCGGTCGGGAGCACGACCTTGAGGATGGTCCGCCACTTGGGCACGCCCAGGGCGTAGGAGGCCTCGCGCAGGTCGTTCGGGACCAGCAGGAGCATCTCCTCGGTGGAGCGGACCACGGTCGGCATCATCAGGATCGACAGGGCGAGCGCGCCGGCGAAGCCGGAGAACGGCATGCCCAGGGCCAGGACCCAGAAGGCGAGGACGAACAGGCCGGCGACCACCGAGGGGATGCCGGTCATGACGTCCACGAAGAAGCTGATCATTCGGCTCAGCCGGCCGCCGCGGCCGTACTCCACGAGGTAGATCGCGGTGAGCAGGCCGACGGGGACGGAGATCAGCGAGGCGAGGAGGACCTGCTCCAGGGTGCCGAGGATGGCGTGGTAGGCGCCGCCCCCGATGTCCCGGGCTCCGATGCCGCGCATCGAGTGGGTCAGGAAGTCCAGGTCGAACCGGGCGAGGCCGTTCTTGATCACCAGCCAGAGGACGGAGATCAGCGGGATGACGGCGACGGCGAACGCCAGGTATACCAGGGACTGCGCCAGCCGGTCCTTGATGCGCCGGCCGGCCGAGACGTGCTGGACGGTGTGCGTGGTCACGCGGCGGCTCCGGAGAACTCCTTGCGGCGGGCGACGATGAGGCGGGCGCCCGTGTTCACCAGCAGGGTGATGACGAACAGCACCAGGCCCGAGGCGATCAGCGCGCCGCGGCCGATCTGGGTGGCCTCGCCGAACCTGTTGGCGATGTTGGCGGCGATGCTGTTGCCCTGAGGGGTGAGGATCCGGAAGCTGATGTCGAACGTCGCCTGGAAGATGAGCGCGACCGCGATCGTCTCGCCCATGGCGCGGCCGAGGCCGAGCATGGCCGCGCTGATGACGCCGGGCCGCCCGTACGGCAGGACCGCCATCCTGATCACTTCCCAGCGGGTCGCGCCGAGGGCCAGGGCCGCCTCCTCGTGGGCCCTGGGGACCTGGAGGAACACCTCGCGGGAGATCGCCGCGATGATCGGCAGGATCATGACGGCGAGCACGATCGACGCGGTCAGCATCGAGCGGCCCGCGACGATGTCGCCGCCGAACAGCGGGATGAAGCCCAGGTGGTCGTGGAGGAAGTTCGAGGGGGCCACCATGAAGGGGGCGAGGAACGTGATGCCCCACAGGCCGTAGACGACGCTGGGGACGGCGGCGAGCAGGTCGACGACGTATCCCAGGACGCCGGCCATGCGGCGGGGGGCGTAGTGGGAGATGAAGAGCGCCACGCCCACGGCGACCGGGACGGCCATGACCAGCGCGAGGAGCGCGCTGAACACGGTGCCGAAGGCCAGGGCGGCGATGCCGAAGCTGGGCCGGGTCGCGTTCGGCTCCCACGTCTGGGTGGTGAGGAAGCCGCCGGTGTTGGCCCGCAGGGCGGGGATCGCCTCGACGATGAGGAAGACGGCGATGGCCGCCATGATCGCCAGCAGGAGGATTCCGGCGCCCATGGCGGCGTAGCGGAAGGGGGCCTCGCCCCGGCTGCGCCGCGAGGCGGACCGGCCCAGGGCCGATCCGCCGTCGCGGGTGTGAGTCGTAGCCGTCATGACCCTAGGAGATCGCCTCGACGGCGGTCCGGACCTTGGTGAGCAGCGACGCCGGCAGCGGGGCGTAGCCCAGGCCGGTCAGGGCCTTCTGGCCCTCGTCGCTGGCGGTGTAGGTCAGGAAGGCCTTGACCAGCTTGGCGTCCTCGGCGGGCAGGCCCTTCTCGCAGGTGATCTCGTAGGTCACCAGGACGATCGGGTAGGCGCCGGCGGCCTTGGTGGCGTAGTCGATGTCGAGCTTCAGGTCGTTGCCCTGACCGGCGACCTCGGCGGCCTCGACCGTCTTGGCGGCGCTCTCGGGGGTCAGTTCGACGAACTCGCCGGAGCCGTTGGCGACCTTGGCCTTGGTCAGGCTGGAGTTCTCCGCGTAGGAGAGCTCCACGTAGCTGATCGCGCCCTCGGCGCCCTTGACGGCCTGCGCGATGCCGTCGGAGCCGTTGGCGCCCTGGCCCTTGGCCTCGGCCGGCCACGCCTTGGCGGGCTCGTACGGCCAGCCGGCCGTCTTGGAGAGGAACTTGGTGAAGTTGTCGCTGGTGCCCGACTCGTCCGCGCGGTGGAACGCCTGGATCGGGGTCGAGGGGAGCTTGGCGTCCGGGTTGTCAGCCTTGATCGCCGCGTCGTCCCACTTGGTGATCTTGCTGTTGAAGATGCCCGCCAGGGTCTTGGGGGAGAGCTGCAGGCCCTCGACGCCCGGAAGGTTGTAGACGACGGCCACCGGGCCGGTCACCATCGGCAGGTTGATCGCCTTGCCGGTCTTGCAGCGGGCGTCGGCCTGGGCGGGCTCGTTCTTGTCGTCCTTGAGGGCGGAGTCGGAGCCCGCGAAGGCGACCGTGCCCTGGATGAACGCCTGCACGCCGGCGCCGGAGCCGCTCGGCTGGTAGTTGACGCTGACGCCGGAGTTGGTCTGCTGGAAGTTCTTCTTCCACTCGTCGATGGCGTTGGCCTGCGCCGACGAGCCCGCGGCGTTGATCGTGCCGCTGAGACCGGCGTCCGACCCGGCGGAGGGAGCCGCGGCACTGGAGGTGCCGCCGTCGGCGCTGTTGTTATCGGTGCCGCACGCAGCGAGCGAGAGCGCGCCGACGAGGGTGACCGCGGCGAGCCGGCCTGCATACTTCACGGTTGGGTTCCTCCCACTAAGTCCTTCAACACTCAAGGACGGTAGGGAGGCAAGATGACTCGAAGCCCGTACGAAGGTGAACGGAGAATGAACCTCTACGGTCACCGTCGGAGGGAAGACGTGGCCTGGTTCACAAAAACGGATATGACCTGATTCGTCAGGTCATATCCGGCGGCACGGTCTCCTCAGACGGGCAGGGTGAGCGGTCCTCCGCCGAGACGCTTGAGGACGTCCCCGTGCAGCGGGCCGTTGCTGCACACCAGGCTGCCGCCGTCCAGGCCGGGGACTCCCGACAGGTCGGTCCAGGTGCCGCCGGCCTCCTCGACGATCACGGTCAGCGCCGCGATGTCCCAGGGGGACAGCTCCGGTTCGGCGGACACGTCGACCGACCCCTCGGCGACCATCATGTGCGACCAGAAGTCGCCGTAGGCGCGGCTGCGCCAGACGGAGCGGTTGAGGTCGAGGAACTCCTGGAGCCGGCCGGCCTCCTCCCACCCGCCGAGGCTGGAGTAGGAGAACGAGGCGTCCTCCAGCCGGGAGACGGAGGAGACGCGGCAGCGGGTGGCCCTGCTGAGACTCCGGCCGGTCCACGCGCCGCTGTCCCGGGCCGCCCACCAGCGGCGGCCGAGCGCGGGGGCGGACACCAGGCCCACGACGACCCTGCCCTCGTCCATGAGGGCGATGAGCGTGGCCCACACGGGGACGCCCCGCACGTAGTTCTTCGTGCCGTCGATCGGGTCGATCACCCACGACCGCACGCCGTACCCCGTCTTGCCGAACTCCTCGCCGATCACCGCGTCGCGCGGCCGGGCGCGGCGCAGCGTGCTCCGGATGGACTCCTCGACCGCCTGGTCGGCGTCGCTGACCGGGGTGAGGTCCGGCTTGGTCTCCACCCGCAGGTCCACGGCCTTGAACCGGCGGAGGGTCAGGTCGTCGGCGGCGTCGGCCATGACGTGCGCGAGGCGTAGATCGTCGTTGTAACCCGTCACGGAGAGCAACGCTATCGCGTCGGCGGCCCGGTACAGGAGACCGGGGAACAAGGCGGGGAATTGTGTCGCGGGTCGTCAGTCGGCCGGATACCGCGTAAATCCCCCGTCGAGTTCAGGGTTACCAGCCAGTAGCATTCCGGGCATGACCTTTGACGTGGGCACCTTCATGCTGGAGAGCGTGCCGTTCGCGCGGACGCTGGGCATCTCCTTCGACACGGTGGAGCCGGGCAGGGCGGTCGCCCGCATGCCCGACCGCGCCGACCTGCACAACCACGTGGGCGGCCCGCACGCCGGAGCCCTGTTCACGCTCGCCGAGTCCGCCTCCGGCGCCGCGATGCTCTCGGCGTTCGGCGACCAGCTGCCGCGGGCCACCCCGCTGGCCGCGGGCGCGACGATCCGCTATGTGAAGCTCGCGATGGGCGAGGTCGTCGCCGAGGCCCGTCTCCGCGCCTCCCGCGAGGAGGTCCTGGCCGAACTGGACGCGGGGCGGCGCCCGGAGTTCGAGGTCGGCGTCGGGATCGCCACAGCCGACGGCACCCCGGTGTCGGAGATGACCGTCACCTGGACCCTGCGCCCCAACCGCTGACGCGCCGCCCGGCACGGGAGACGGCGCCCCGGGGCGCCCCGCCGACGTGGGCCGTTCGGTGCGAAATGCTCCGAAAAGGTGGATATCACAACCCGGTGTGAGACAGTGACAGGTGTGCTCGTCCTGGCCGGATGTCCCGTGCACGAGCTGCTGGAACGTCAGGCGGCCGGCCTGGCCAGGCAGCTCGTGCGCGCCTTCGTCGAAGAGATCCCCATCTACCGGCGGCTGCCCAGGGAGGAGCTCGACGGCGACATCACCTGGATCACCGAGCACAACCTCCGGATGATCTGCGGGATGTTCCGCCACGGGCGCCCGCCCCTCCCCGCCGAACTGGCCCCGGTACGCGCCTCGGCCGCGCGCCGGGCCCAGGAACGGGTGCCGCTCGAAGCCCTGCTGGCCGCCTACCACCTGGGTGCCCGCCGGGTCTGGGACCACCTGATCGCCCTCGCCACACCGGCCGACTTCGCCGCGGTGCTCGACATGAACCGCCTCGTCTTCGCCTACACCGAGGCGGTGACCTCCGCCGTGTCCGCCGCCTACCTCGGGGAGCGCGAGGGCATGCTCAGCCAGGAGCAGCACGCCATGCACGCCGCCGTCTCCGCGCTGCTCGGCGGGGACCCCGCGGCCCTGGCGGCCGTACGGCCGGCGCCCGCCTACCTCGTCATGGCGATCTTCGTGGCCGAGCACCCCGACGAGAAACAGGACGAGCCCGGCGGGGCCATAGCCGCGCGGCGCAAACTGGCCAGGATCAGGGCCGCCGTGCAGCGGCACGCCACCGAGCAGGTCCTCTTCGTGCTCGACGCGACGGGCGGGCTCGTGCTGCTCCCGGTCGCCTCCGGCGAGGCGCCGGAGGCGACCGGGGTCGTCGAGGAGATGTCCCGGGCGGCCGGGGCGCCGGTCTGGGCGGCGGCCGAACGGGCCGTCCCCGCCGAGGTCCCGGCCGCCGCGAAGACGGCCGAGGAGGTCCTGGAGGTGGCGCGGGCCTTCGGGCACCCGCCGGGCGCCTACCGGCTGACCGACGTGCTGCTGGAGTACCAGCTCACCCGGCCGAGCCCGGCCACCGCCGAGCTGGCGGGCCTGCTCGACCCGCTGCTGGACAACCCCGACCTGCTCCGGACGCTCAAGGTCTACCTGGAGAACGGGCTCGACCGCCGCCGCGCGGCCGAGCTGCTGCATGTGCACCCCAATACGGTCGACTACCGGCTGCGGCGGGCCGTGAGCCTGACCGGGCTCGACCCGGCCCATCCGGCGCAGCTCCAGCGGATCGGAGCCGCGCTGGCGGCCAGGCGGCTCACGCCCCGCTGACCGCGGGGATCACCACGTCCGCGAAGCCGCGCATGCCGCGCGCGTTGGGGTGGAAGGGCGCCGCCGGCGAGGCGGGGACGTAGGGCTCTATCCACCGGGTGCCAGACGAGGCGCACGGGTCGTGGCCCATGCTCGGCGTCTCCAGGTCGATGAAGCCGACGCCCGCCGCCGCGGCCTGCTCGGCCAGCATCCGGTTGAAGTACTGCAGGGTGGCGCGGATGTAGTTGGCGTCGGCCTTGATGATCGGGACCCGCGGATAGCAGCCGTTCGGCGGGGCGTAGGTCCCGTACCCGACGAAGAAGATCCTGGCGCGTGGCGCGCGGGCCCGGATGTCCGCGGCCAGGGCGGTCAGCCTCGGACGCAGCGCGTCGGTCTTGACCCGCCAGGCGTCCTGCCCGTTCACCACGTAGTCGTCGTTGCAGGCGTCGCCGACGGGCGGCGGCAGCAGGTTGAGACAGTCCTCGATGAACCCGGTCAGGCCCACGTCGTTGGCGCCGATCTGCACGGTGACCAGGGTGGTGTCCGCGCTGACCGCGTCGAGCTGCCGCGGCACCGAGCCGAGGTCGGTGCGCTGCGGGTCGTACATGTCCTTGGTGTCGGCGCCCGAGCAGGTGACGTCGCGGAACACCGACGCCCCGATGGCCTGCGCGGTGAGGTGGGGATAGTTGCGGTTGGAGCGCCAGCATCCGAGGTCGGGCAGCACCTGGTCGGGCACCAGCGGCCCGGCGGCGGCCGAGTCACCCAGGGCCACGTAGACCTCGCCGGCCGCGGCGCGGGCGGGCGAGACGAGGGCGACCGTCGTGGCGGCCACCATGATGAGCGCGGTGATCACTGATCGGATCACGCTGGACTCCCTTCGGGGGGGTGTCGGCTGTCGCCGAGCTGGGAGGAGGGGATGCGATGTCCCGGGAGAGGAGAGAGGGAGAGAAAGGGGGGCCGGGCTCTCACCCGCGGGCGTGGACGAGGCGCGCACGGCGTTCCGCCGCATGGTTCCGCGCGGGGCGAGCCGCCGCGGGGTTCCGGCGGGGGCGAGGGCGGAGAGGGACGGCGGAGAAGGACGCGATGAAGGTGCGGCGGCGCATGAGGGGGACTCCAGTGATCGCCTACGTCTCTCTCAAACCATGAGCTGACGGCGGTCTTCTGGGAAGTGTGGGGAGTGGTAAATCTCGGCGGTCAAACCTGTGACGGATCACAAACCCGCGGGGAGACGCCCCCGGCCGCGGTGCGGAGGACACGGAGGATCACCGGAGCCGCCGCGGCCTCGGGGGCCGACGGAGATGCTCGGGGACGCTCAGCGGCGGCGGTCGTCCGGGCCGCCCGGCTGCTCGTCGTCGGCCGTGCCCTCGCGGCCGGCGAGCAGGTCGTCGGGGGCGCCCTCGCGGCTGGCGAGCAGGCGGCGCAGGGACAGCAGCCGGACCGGGTCGGCGTGCCCGGCGGCCACCCAGGCGTCCAGCGCGCAGTCGTCGTCGAGGTGGGTGCAGCCCTTGGGACAGTGGACCGTGCCCTCGACGAGGTCGGGGAAGCCGGCGAGGACGGTCTCCACCGACACGTGGGCCAGGCCGAAGCTCCGCACGCCCGGGGTGTCGATGATCCAGCCGCCGTCGGGCAGCTCCAGCGCCACGGCCGAGGTCGAGGTGTGCCGGCCCCGGCCGGTCACCGCGTTGACGTGGGAGACGGCCCGGTTGGCGTCCGGCACCAGGGCGTTCACCAGGGTGGACTTGCCCACCCCCGAGTGGCCGACCAGGACGCTGACCCGGTCGCGCAGGTGCTCGCGGATCTCCTCCAGCGAGGCGCCCCTGCGCAGCACCACGTACGGGACGCCCAGCGGGGCGTAGAGGGAGACCAGCTCGTCGGGCGGGGCCAGATCGGACTTGGTGAGGCAGAGCAGCGGCTCGATGTCGGCGTCGAACGCGGCCACCAGCATCCGGTCGATCATGCGGGGGCGCGGCGGCGGGTCGGCCAGGGCCGTCACGATCACGAGCTGGTCGGCGTTGGCCACCACCGGGCGCTCGACGCCGGCGCCGTCACCGTCGTCGGTGTCGTCGGCCGAGCGGCGCAGGATCGAGCTGCGGGGCTCGACGCGGACGACCCGGGCCAGGGTGTCGGGGGCGCCGGAGACGTCGCCGACCAGGGCCACCCGGTCGCCCACCACGATCCCCTTGCGGCCCAGCTCGCGGGCCTTCATGGCGACCACGGTCAGGCCGGTCGCCGCGGCGTCCCCGCCGCCCTTCCCGCTCTTACCGCCTCTGCCGCGGCGGCGGCCCCTGCCGTCGCCGGTCTCGACCAGGCAGGTGTAGCGGCCGCGGTCGACCGCCACCACCATCCCCTCGACCGCGTCCTCGTGGGCCGGGCGGATACGGGTGCGGGGCCGGGAGCCCTTCCCCGGCCTGATCCTGACGTCGTCCTCGTCGTACTGCCGCTTCTTCAGCTTTCCCGCCTCGTTCTGCCCTCGGCCGATCCGGTCTTCCCGCCCGTCACGGGGCGTCACCGCCGCCCAGCATCGATTCCCACATGGAGACGAACTCCGGGAGGGTCTTACCCGTGGTGGCGATGTCCTCCACCTCCACACCCGGCACGACCAGGCCGATCACCGCTCCGGCGGTGGCCATCCGGTGGTCGGCGTAGGAGTGGAACACCCCGCCGGTCAGCGGGCGCGGCCGGATCACCAGGCCGTCGTCGGTCTCGGCCGCGTCGCCGCCGAGCCGGTTGATCTCGGTGACCAGCGCGGCCAGCCGGTCGGTCTCGTGCCCGCGGATGTGCGCGACGCCGCTGATCCGGCTGGGGGAGTCGGCCAGGGCCGCCAGCGCGGCGATCGTCGGGGTCAGCTCGGCCACGTCGCGCAGGTCGGCCTCGACGCCGGTGACGCGGCCGGTGCCGGTCACGGTCAGGCCGGCGGGCGTGCGCTCGACCGAGGCGCCCATGTCGGCGAGCAGCCCGCGGAGCTGGTCGCCCGGCTGGGTGGTCTCCCCGGGCCAGCCCGGGACGGTGACCGACCCGCCGGTGACCATCGCGGCGGCCAGGAACGGCGCGGCGTTGGACAGGTCGGGCTCGACGGTGAACTCCCGGGCGCGGATCGGGCCGGGCTCGACGCGCCAGACGTCCGGCTCGGAGTCGTCGACCACGACGCCGAACTCGCGCAGCATCCGGACGGTCATCCGGATGTGCGGCTGCGACGGGATGGGCGGGCCGGCGTGCCGTACGGTCACGCCCTTGTCGAACCGGGCCGCGGCCAGCAGCAGGCCCGACAGGAACTGGGAGGAGCCGGAGGCGTCGAGCGTGACCTCCCCGCCGGTCAGCGGCCCCCGGACGGTGAACGGCAGCGCGTCGCCCCGCACGTCGGCGCCGAGGGCGCGCAGCGCGTCCAGGATCACGCCCATCGGGCGCCTGCGCGCGTGCGGGTCGCCGTCGAAGAAGACCTCCCCGTCGGCCAGCGCGGCGATCGGCGGCACGAACCGCATGACCGTGCCGGCGAGCCCCACGTCGATCCGTGCCCCGCCGGTGACGGGCCCGGGGACGACCTCCCAGTCGACGCTCGACGCGGTCTCGCCCGAAGGGGTGAGCGTGGCGCCGAGGGCGCGCAGCGCGGCGGCCATCAGGTCGGCGTCGCGGCTGCGCAGCGCCAGCCGTACGGTGCCGGGGCCGTCGGCCAGCGCGGCGAGGGGCAGGGCGCGGTTGGTCACCGACTTGGAACCGGGCAGCGGGACGGTCGCGCGGACGGGGTCGGCGGCGGTCGGCGCGGGCCACAGCGGAGCGGACATGGTGCAAAGCCTACCGGGGTGTCGCCACCCCGTACCGGAACGCGTGGCAAGGTGATGGTATGTGCGGGAGATACGCGTCTGCGCGGGCCAAGCAGCAGCTTCTTGAGGAGTTCCAGGTCGAGGTCGACGGGGCTGCCGACGAGGAGCTCCGGCCCGACTACAACATAGCGCCCACCAAACCGGTCTACACGGTGCTGAGCCGGGCGCCCAAGGACGAACCCGAGGGACATCCGGTCCGGCAGCTCCGGGTGATGCGGTGGGGCCTGGTGCCCTCCTGGGCCAAGGACCCGTCCATCGGCGCGCGCATGATCAACGCGCGGGTGGAGACGGTCGCCGAGAAGCCGTCGTTCCGCAAGGCTTTCGCCGAGCGGCGGTGCCTGCTCCCGGCGGACGGCTACTACGAGTGGGGCGTGGTCGAGGGCGCCGGGACCGCGAAGAAGCCGAAGAAACAGCCCTACTTCATCCATCCGGCCGACGGCGGGGTCATGGCGATGGCGGGCCTGTACGAGTTCTGGCGGGACCGCGGCCGCCCCGAGGACGACCCGCTCGCGTGGCTGGTGACCTGCGCGGTCATCACCACCACCGCCGAGGACGAGCTGGGAGCCATCCACGACCGGATGCCGATGCTGATCGAGCGTGACCGCTGGTCCGACTGGCTCGATCCCGGGACGGCCGACGCGCGGGAGTTCCTCGTGCCGGCCGGATCGGCCGGTCTCGCGGCGTACCCGGTCTCCACCGCGGTCAACTCGGTGCGCAACAACGGCCCCGAGCTGATCGAGCCCCTCGGCGAGGGGGAGGGTGACTCTAAAGTGCTCTTCTGAGAACCCTCCGTAGCGGACACGTGTAAAAACCACGTCAAGTGGGCATCCGCTGAGGAAAGCGAGTTTCGCCGCGGGGTTCCCGGGCCTTCCGGGCTCCGGGTTCCGCCGCGGCGGCTCGTCCCCCTTTCGTGCCTGCCGGGAGAAGTCGGGGTCCCCCTTCACAGGCCGCCTGCCTTTGCGGAGGTGCGGAGCCGTGGACGCCGCGACCGCGCGTATGCGCCTGGAGAGCGTGCTCGCCGAACTCGACCGGTCCATCGCGGTGCTGCGCGGGGACCCCTCGGTCAGGGACCGTTCCGGACCCGACGGCGGGTCGGTCCTGACCGAGACCGATCGCGACCGCGCCCTGCTGGAGGCCGCCGTCCAGCACCGCCGCGCGGTCGTGGAGGCCATGGCCCGGCTGGACGGCGGGCGCTACGGCCTGTGCGTGGACTGCGCCGCGACCGTCCCCGAGGGGCGGCTCCAGGCGCGGCCCGAGGCCGAACGCTGCGTGCCGTGCCAGTCCAGGCGCGAGCGCAGGCGCTGACCCGGGCCAGGACCGAGCGGGGCGCGGGCCGTACGGGGCCCCGGCGGAGCGCGGCCGTACGGCGGGCGGCCCGGGGGCCCGTGCGGCGGGCGGCTCAGGGACGGCGGGCGGCTCAGGGACGGCGGGCGCTGGCGACCAGGTGGATGCCCACGGTGTCGTCGTCGTCCGGGTGGGCGTCCAGCTCGGTGTTGACCAGCCAGGTCAGGGCGCGCGGGTCGGAGGCGAGCACGTGGTCCACCGTCGAGGGGGACAGCACCGTGCGCGGCCGTATCCACTCCACCTCGAGGCCCGCGCCGGTCAGCAGCTCGCGGAGCTGGGCGCTGCTGAAGCAGCGGGTGATGCTGCCGTCGGGCCAGGGCACGAGCATGACCTCGCCGGTCTGGCGCAGGTGGGCCCAGAAGTTCTGCTCGGCGAGGATCGCCATGCCCAGCACGAGGGAGTCGACGCTGACCAGCGCCCGCCCGCCCGGCCGCAGCACCCGTGCGACGTCGGCGATCGCCGACTCGGCCATAAGCTCTATCGACAGCGCGCGCTCCTCGGCGAGCACGGCGTCCACGCTGCCGTCGGGCAGGAAGCGCAGGTCGTCGGAGCGGACCTGGCCGACCCGGGAGGCGTCGTGCAGCGGCGCCGGGCCCTCCCCGGTGCGGCGGAAGTCGACCACCTCCAGCACCCGGTGCCCCGCCTTGGCCGCCTGCGCGGACCAGCGGCCCCGGCCGCCGGACAGGTCGAGGACCGTCGACGGGCCCTCCGGCAGCCAGCGGGACAGCTGTTCGGAGGCGACCGCGCGGTAGAAGGTCCAGTACGGGCCGAGGGTTCCTGTGCCGTTCAGCTCTTCGGCCGGGATGGGCAGCACGAGCGGCTCCTGGCGTCGGGGTTTCCGGTGGTCTGGCTACCTGCCGGTACGTATTTTTTTCCCCGTACCGGGTTGATCGTCACCTTCCATCTTGTGGGAACAAGTGACCGGTCGGGGATGTTGCAGCGGACACCAAACGATCCTTTCGGAGGTAGGCAAGCCGATGCTCGCGTTGAGCGAACCCATGGCCCGCCCCGGTGACCGGTCCCTTCCCGGCGAGCGGGTATTCTCCGCTCAGTACGGAGTCCCGCGTCAGCAGGGCTCCGGCGATCTTAAGGGGGTGGGTCCGGTCCCTGCGACAGACCAGGAGACTCTGGAGCAGCGGAGCACGCGGTTCGAGCGGGATGTCATGCCATATCTCGACCAGCTCTACTCCGCCGCGCTCAGGATGACGAGGAACCCGGCCGACGCCGAGGACCTCCTTCAGGAGACCTTCGCCAAGGCGTTCGCGTCCTTCCACCAGTTCCAGGAGGGCACGAACCTCAAGGCGTGGCTCTACCGAATCCTCACCAACACCTTCATCAACAGCTACCGCAAGAAGCAGCGGGAGCCCAAGCAGTCGGGCGCCGAGGAGATCGAGGACTGGCAGCTCGCCAGGGCCGAGTCGCACACCTCCGCCGGGCTGAAGTCGGCGGAGATCGAGGCGCTCGAGCACCTCCCCGACAGCGACGTCAAGCAGGCGCTCGCCGCGCTGCCCGAGGAGTTCCGCATCGCGGTCTACCTCGCCGACGTCGAGGGGTTCCCGTACAAGGAGATCGCCGACATCATGGGCACCCCGATCGGGACCGTCATGTCGAGGCTCCACCGTGGCCGCCGCCAGTTGCGGACGCAGCTCGAGGACTACGCCCGCGACCGCGGGCTGATCTCGGCGGAGGGCGCGAAGTGAGCGGATCGGCCGGCGGGTGTCGCGGGGCGTGTCCGCGAGCCGTGACGAGCGGGTTCCGCGGGGTGCGCCCGCGGGCCCTGACGAGCAGGGCGAGGTGATCGCATGAGCTGCGGGAAGCCCCACAGCACGGACTGTCGCGAGGTCCTGGACAAGGTCTACGACTACCTCGACGGCGAGCTCGACGACGGCAGGTGCGTCGACATCCGCGAGCACCTCGACGAGTGCGGTCCCTGCCTGGAGGAGTACGGCCTGGAGCAGGTCGTCAAGCAGCTGGTCGCCAAGCACTGCGGCTGCGACCGGGCGCCCGAGGACCTGAGGGCCAAGGTCCTGCGGCGGATCGACCAGGTCCGCTCCGAGCTGACCGGATGACCTCCTAGGATCTCTCCTACGGCCATGGCCATAACGATCGTGGGGGCGGCATGCGGATTCTCGTCACCGGTGGAGCGGGTTTCATCGGTTCCAACCTGGTGGACCGGCTGCTGGCCGACGGCCATGACGTCGCGGCCGTCGACGACCTGTCCGGGGGCGACCGCGCCAACCTCGCCGAGGCGGCGCGCAGCCCGCGGTTCGCCCTCCACGAGATGGACGTCCGCGACCCCGCGCTGACCGGGCTGGCCGCCGAGTGGCGGCCGGAGGTCGTCTGCCACCTCGCCGCGCAGATCAGCGTGCGCAAGAGCGTGGACGACCCGGTGCACGACGCCCGCCTCAACGTCGAGGGAACCGCCTCGGTCCTCAACGCGGCGCACCACGGCGGTGTTCGCAAGGTCGTCTTCGCCTCCTCGGTCGCCGTCTACGGCGTCCCGGAGGTCATCCCGGTACCGGGTGACGCGCGGACCGACCCGCGCTCGCCGTACGCGGCCTCCAAGCTCAGCGCCGAGGTGTACCTCGCGGCGTTCCGGGCGCTGCACGGCATCGACTACACCACGCTGGTGCTCTCCAACGTCTACGGCCCGCGCCAGTCGCCCGGCGGCGAGGCCGGGGTGGTGGCCATCTTCACCGACGCGCTGCTGTCCGGCCGTCCCACGGTGCTGTACGGCGACGGCGGCCAGACCCGCGACTACATCTTCGTCGACGACGTGGTGGACGGCTTCGTCCGCGCCTGCGGGGAGGCCGGGGGCGGTCGCCGGTTCAACCTCGGCACGGGCCTGCAAACCACCGACCGCGAGCTGCACGCGCTGGTGGCGGCCGCGGCGGGAGCCCCCGACGAGCCGGCGCTCGCCGAGGCGCGGCAGGGAGACCTCCCGGCGATGGCGGTCGACCCGGCGCCCGCCTTCGAGGGGCTGGGGTGGCGGCCGCACACCGACCTCGCCACCGGGCTGAAGGCCACCGTCGCCTGGGCAAGGGCTCGCCAGGCGACGCTCTGAGCATGCCGGTCTACGACATCACCCGCGTCATCCGCGACGAGCACGGCCGCGCCGTCGAGTTGGTGCGCAGCCTGGCGAATCCGCTGCGGGTCCGCCTCGTCGAGCACGGCTTGGCCCTGTAACTCCCAACTCTGGAGCACGCTGGGAACACGAAAAGGACCCGCCCACCCTCGACGACACGAGGATGAACGGGTCCTATGAGAGGAAACCTCTCGCATGAGTAGGCCTCACGCCTTACCGGTTCCGCGACGGCCACACGGCGAACCCTTCAGCGAGAGAATCAGTTCTGTGCACCATCCCAGTAATCCTTGAGCATCTCACTCGGCCAACTGGGCTCACGCACTTCACCGCGCGGCCCCATCTCCTTGAAATACGGCGCAAGGTCAAAGACAGGGCTACCGTCGATCGCATCCAAGTCGGTCACATGCAAATCCAAACCATCAACCTTCAAAAGCCGCGGGAAGGACTGCGCGAGCTGATTCGGCCGCCGATGGTTACGATGCACGAAAGTTCCCGTAGTCGGCCATCTGGGGTCATTGCGTGGGCTTCGAGCGTGCAGAGCGACATCATCAGGCTTCGCCTGATGAAAGTGCCAGACGACCAGCAGATGAGAGAACTCCTCAAGTCCCTGGACAACCTCGACAGGAAAGTCTGGGTTCAGACGGATGATCGCCGTTCCACCCCAATGATCGTCGGTCGGCTCAGCGCGTCCGCCGACAACGACGCCGATGGGCTTGATCTCCAGCGACTGTGCCATGCGCTTGCCCTCATCCCTTCATCGTGACTCGTGACGAGACCAACCTACGTGGGTCAAGCACGTAGCAGCTCGCGCGTCCAACTCAGCGACCGCCGATATACCGCGGCGCCGGTACGGAGAAAGAAGGTTACGCATGTCAACGACCGCTTGCCGTGCCCGCCCCGAGTAGATGCCCTCCTCCATCGCGTCCAGAGCGGTGCTCCAGGTGGCACACGCCTCTTCCACGCCGCCGGTGGCAACCTGCGTCGCTCCCAAGTACCCGAGCGTCACTACGTGCGTGCGGCGGAAGGCGCTTCCTCGGGTCCGGACGCTGCGTCGGAACTGGCGGATGGCGCCCTGGTGGTCACCGCAATCCCGCAAAGTACATGCGGTCTCATGCGCCAGCGAGGCTTCCCCGAAGAAGAACGTGCGCTGCGGTTCCTCGATGCCCGCACTGGCTGAGGCGAGATCGTCTTCAGCTCTCAGCAGTGCCTTGGCTGCGGCCTGCTTACTGCCGCTCGCGGCCAGAGCGCGAGCATGAACGACACCGAGCAGCGCCCGCTCCCGGGGCGTGGCCATGGCGTAGCGTCGGCTTTGCATGGAGGCTACTGACAAGTCGAGGCCCTGCGCGAAGAACCCGAGGTCGATGGCTTGATGTGCCATAGCACGCAGAATGTGACCGATCAGCGACGCGTTGGCAGCATGGGCGGCTAGCTTCACAGCCAAGATGAAATACCGCTGTGCCAGAGCATGCTCGCCGTTGTCGAACCCCATCCAACCTGACAGGTAAGCCAGCTCTGCGGCGGCAGAGAACATGTCGAGCCGTACCTGCTCATCAGGGAACGTTCCGTGCAGGAAGGTAGCGACGTCCGACTGTAAGTACTGCACCAGCGCTTTCCTGCCGTGACCGCCACCACGCCGCTGGTCGATCCGAGAGAAGGCCGCAGTGAGCTCCTGAACCGTCACCACATCACCGCGCCCAACGCGCTGATGCTTCGTCGGCGCGGGCGGCTGCCCAGCCATCTTCTCCCACCATCCCTCGCCTGGCAGGGCGAGGGCGGCCACTGAGTACACCGCGCCCGTCAGAAGACCTCTCCGCTTTGCGTCCACGTCCGTTCTCCCCAGGTCAGTCAGCGCGATCAACGGGTCGGTGCGCCACTCCAATGCTTCCTGCGCCGGCGCATTGGGAACTGTGAACCCGAGCTCATCTGGTGTGACGACACGCTTCAGACGACGGGACAGTGCCTGACACAAGATTATGGGTGCCGCGCCTGACGGCTTCGTCCCCGAGACCCACATGCTGACGTGGGAACGGCCGATGCACGCGTAATCGGGCAGATTGCTCTCCTGCGCGACACGGTTAAACGCGTTCGCGGCCTGCGCCCGCGACCAGCCCGCCTCCTGAATGAGCACGGCAAGCTGCTCGTTTCGTTCGCGCGCCATGATGCGCCTCCGCATGCCAAATGGATCTTTGACCGATTTGATCACTCTGCGCCTGCGGCAATACCGACTCTCGTGCTGCACTGATCACCATAGTCGCCAGCATCGACGTTCTTAAGGCGAATGACCAGAAGCCCCGCGCTCCGAACCCAGCAAACGATCTTTGATCACTTTGACCACCCTGCGGACCTTGACCCCATGCGCAACGTGCCCTGGTCTCCGTAATTTGGGCAGCGTGGACGACGAGCGCACCGCTCTGCTACTCGGGCCCTTCTCAGTTGAAATGCCGCTGTCATTTCTCGGCGCAAAGGCGGATGACGGCCGATGCCTTGTGGAGCGCGTGAGGTCAGGGCTGCTTTGCACCCGCAGCCATCCCTTATGTACGGCGTGCCCCGAACGCCTTTCTCCCTGTACAAGGCGGACCCGCCCGGCGCGTCCGACGACCGGCCGGGTCCTTGATCGGATGGAGGTCCGATCCATGATGGATGTTAGATCCACGATGCCCGGCCCGGCGATCCCTGGCTGGCGATTGATCCTCAGCGACAAGGGCCGCCTCTGGGCTGTCCGCCGGGAAGCCTTCCCCCGAGGTGCGCTGCGCGCCGGCGCCGAAATCACCGTGGACGTCGACACTTTCGACGCTCTGAAGGCTGAGGTCGCCCGGCAGGTGACCTCATGATCGGAAACTCCCGCATGCCCGGCCGTCACCAGGCGGGCCTGACCCCTACCACCGCGACAACCTCACCCAACGAGCACGAGCAAGCCCTGACCGCGGCCGCGCACCTGGTCGGCCTGCTCATCACCCGCCACAACATCCCCGCCGACGTACACAACCTGCCCCAGGGTGTCGTCGTGTCCGTGTTCTACGGACTCGTCGCCCACGTCGAGTCCGTCATCTGGTGGACCATCCCTAACGCTCGAAGCACTCGCCACAAGCCGCTGAAAACCTACGCCCACAGCGTCGAAACCGCCGCTGACCGGCTCGCCAAGCAGTACCGCGACCTGCGATCCGTCCCCCTGCCCGAGCTGCTGGCCACCGGCCGCATCACCTTCCTGGCGGCCGCGCTCATCGAAGGGAGGGACCGCGATGCGGCCCCGGTATGACACTCACCGCGTCGAAGAAGCCGCGCAACGCCAGCAGTTCTTCCCCGCTTGGCTCATCATGTGGCTCCCCTACACGCGGGTCTTCATTGCGTGGCACATGGCCGACTCCATCATGTGCCCCTGCGCCGAGTCGCCTACCATGCACGGATTGATCGCCAAGATGGGCGATGTCGTACTCGACTCCTGGCGGACCTCTATCCCCATCGGCACGCCCGCATCCGGAGCGACCGGAGAGGTCCGCCAGGTACCGCCCCGCGACCACGAAACGCCCGGCCTTTCACCTCTTCCTGGAGGCGTGCGCGGAAGGCGGTCAAGCTCTCGTAGGCGCGGACGCCGCGTCCCTATTTCACCCGTGAAGGGCGCGGCGTGAACGCGCGGCGGCCACGTGGAGCCGGGTATCAGCGTGGCCGCCGCGTCCCAACCTCCCGCGCGCGACGACGCGAAGTGCTCAATGGGTCGCGAGCAGTAGAAGCGGCCGGAACCCGGGCGAGGAGGGGGTGTCCTTTGCCCCCGGCCGCGGCGGGGCGCCCCACAGACCGCTCTCAGCGGCTGCCCCGCCACCTCTATTCCTCCTGCCAGAAAGGGGAGCACCAGTGACAACCATCTCCGGCGACACCATCACCGACCTGTTCACCAGCGCAGTAAAGATCACCATGCGAGGAGAGAAGGTCAGCCCGCGCGACATGGCCACCCGTGAACTCCTGGACGTGCGGCTGCTGCTCCACGAACCTCGCGCCCGGCTGCTTCCCCCATCGCCCGCAAGGGTGCTGAACACCGCCTTCGCCGTAGCCGAATGCGTATGGATCCTCTCCGGGTCCGACGCCCCATGGATCTACGACTACAACAGCCGGTTACGGCAGTTCGCCGAGGACGACGGCATCCTGCGCGGCGCATACGGGCCGCGCATGCGGCGCTGGGACGGGCACGTGGACCAGCTCGCCCAGGTTCTGGCCACACTGCGCGGCGACCCGGACTCCCGACGAGCAGTCATCCAGCTCTACGACCCGGCCCGCGACGCCGGCGGCCACCGCGACGTGCCCTGCACCCTCGGCTACCGCTTCCACCTTCGCGGCGACCGCCTGGACATGGTGACGACGATGCGCAGCAACGACCTGTGGCTGGGGCTGCCGTACGACATGTTCACGGCGACCGTGCTGCACGAACTGGTGGCCGGATGGCTCGGAGCCGAACTCGGCACCTACCGCCATCACGTGGACTCGCTGCACCTGTACGAGCACGACATGGAAAAAGCCGCCGCCGTCGCACCGGCCGGTCCGGCCGCGGTCATGGAGTCGCTGGTGGCCACCTCCTGGGAGGGCTTCGGTGAACTGCTGACCGCAGTCCAGGTGGGCCTGCCGGTGGGGGGGGGGGGGCACGCCGGGTGGGATGGGATGGCTGCCGTGCTGGCCAGCTACCAGAAATGGAAGAACAGTGACCGCGACCAGGCCGCCCAGGCGGCCGACGAGATCGACGGACCGCTCGGAGAGGGACTACGCGCCTGGTACACCCACCTGCGGGCCCGTGCCGGTACGCCGGTGGTGACCGTATGACCCCGCTCTTGCGCACCCCCGGCGGCGCTCCCGCCATCGTGCTCGGCCTGTGCGCCTACACCCACGACTCCGCTGCGGCTCTCCTCGTCAACGGTGAGCTGGTCGGGTTCGTGGAAGAAGAACGGCTGTCGCAGGTGAAGCACACCCGCGCCTACCCCGAGCGGGCGATCGGCTGGCTGCTGAGGGAAACCGCGATCAGCGCCAGCCAGGTAACCAACGTGGCCTACAACTTCCACGGGCCGCGCTACCTGCCCGCCGCGGCGGGTGCCCTGACGATGCTGACGCATCCGGCCACGAGTGGCAGAGCGATCCCGAGAGCGGCGAGTTTCGCCCGGGTCGCGGCGCGTACCCTCGGCCGCGCCCGCGAGCTCGGCCGCCGCTTCCCACGCGCTCGCGTGCGGCCGCTGCTGCATCACCGCACTCACCAGATGTACGCCTTCGCCGCCTCCGGCTGGTCGAGCGCGGCCGTCCTGGTGGTGGACAGCCTCGGTGAGACGCAGACCACCACCATCGCCGTGGGACGCCTGGCCCAGCCCGGCCGGCCGACTGTGGATCCGGTGTACGCGCTGCATGATCCGGCCTCCCTCGGCTACGCCTACGGCGCGGTGACCATGCATCTGGGGTGGCGGCGCGGCGACGAAGAGGGCACGGTGATGGCGCTGGCCGCGCTCGGCGATCCAGCTCGATTCCGCGCCCTGTTCCAGCGGGCGATCCCGATCACCGACACCGGATTCGCGCTGAACCCGGCGTTCTTCGCCGTGCGCGTGCTGTCGTCGGCCTATCTCCGGCTGACGGACCCCTTCGCGGCGCGCACCTGTCCGCGCCGGGCGCCGGACGAGCCGATCACGCAGGTTCACCGGGATCTGGCCGCCGCCCTTCAGGAACGCACGGAGCAGGTGATGCTGCACCTGGCCAAGCTCGCCCGGCTACGCACCGGGGAGCGGCGGCTGTGCGTCGGCGGGGGCGTGGCCACCAACTGCGTCGCCATCGGAAAGATCATCGAGGAAGGGCTGTTCGAGGAGGTGTTCGTGCCGCCCGCGCCCGGCGACGCCGGCACGGCGATCGGCGCGGCCGCGGCCGTCCACCTTGAGACGAGCCCGCGGCCGCTGTCGGGGATCGCAGGTGCCTGCTATCTCGGACCGTCCTTCACAGGTCATCGGCTCGACCTCGCGCGCTGGCCACAGCTCACCGAGCTTCCGGTGGACGGTGATCCCGCCGAGTTCCTGGCCGCCCAGCTCGCCGAGGGCCGGATCGTCGGCCTGTTCCAGGGCCGCGTCGAGGCCGGCCCGCGGGCGCTGGGGAACCGCTCGATCCTCGCCTCCCCCCTGGAGCCGGGCGTGGTTGCCCGGCTCAATGACACGGTGAAGTTCCGGGAGCCGTTCCGGCCGTTCGCGCCGATGGTGGCCGCCGAGCACGCCGCCGACTACTTCACCCTCGGCCAGGAGGCGCCGTTCATGTCGATGGCCTCCGGAGTGACCGCCCTGGCGCGGACGCGGATCCCCGCGATCGTGCACGCCAACGGCACCGCCCGCCTGCAAACCGTCACCAAGGACGGCAACCCCTTCATGCACGCCGTCTTGACCGCGTTCGCCCGCCGTACCGGCGTCCCCGTGCTGATCAACACCTCCCTCAACGTCAAGGGCAAGCCGATCTGCGGCACCCCGGACATGGCGCTGGACTGCCTGGCCTCCTCGGGGCTGGACGCCCTGCTGCTCGACGGCAGGTGGGTGACCAAGTGATCATCGGCTACAGCTTCTGGGGTTTCCTCGGTCCCGGGATCACCGACACTCCCGATGGCGGGCGCAGCCACCGACGTCCCCTGATCGACGCGCTGATCGCCGCCGGACACCGGGTGATCTTTCTCCAGGCCGACCGGGACCGGCTGGAGGCCGGTGACGATCTCGGCGGCCACTCCACCTTCGACGACGGGTTCCCCGCGATCGACGTGCTGTTTTTGGAATGGCGCTGGCCCATCCCCGGCCGTAACACCACCCCGTGCCGGACGGCGCTGCACACCTGCGACCTGCACCGCCAGCAGGAGCTCATGGACCGCTACACGATCATCCGGGCGACACCGACGGTGATCTGGGACAAGGACCGGCAGCTACCCGGCAACAGCCCATGGCGGAACCGGCCCGGCGTCGTCGTGTGCGAAGCCGCCCTCGCCCCGACCGCGGGCGCCCGCTCGCTGCTGTTCCCGCTGGACGATGCCGTGCTGGAAGCGGCCGACCCGGCGGCACTGGCAGCTCGGGCGCGGCCCTACCCGCTCTGCTACGTCGGCAACCAGTACGACCGCGACGAGGCGTTCGCCGCCTACTTCGCCCCGGCCGCGGCCCGCCTGCCGCATCAGGTAGCCGGGAAATGGCGCGACACCCGCCCCTGGCCCGACGTGAACTTCATCGGCCGGGTGCCGTTCGCCGAGGTCGGCCGGATGTACGGCGAAAGCCTGGCCACGGTGCTGCTGCTACCGGACCGTTACGCCGCCGCCGGGCAGATGACGCAGCGGATCTTCGAGGCGGTGGTGGCCGGGTGCATACCGCTGGCGCCTTCCGCGATCTCCCACGTGGAGGAGTTCGTCCCCGAGGAGCTGATCATCGGCGACGGAGCCGACGTCATCGCCGCAGTACACCGGCTGTATACCATCGCGGGCACCGGCCGGCACGCCGACCTGATCGCGGCATGCCTGGCCAAGCTGGAGATGTTCCGGCTCAGCCACCAGCTCCGGACGCTGGAGGCGATCCTGGCTGACCTCGTCGTCAACCGCTCGGCCCGCCGACCGTCCGGAGCGCGCTCATGACCGCTACTCCGGCGCTCCTTCCCTTCCGGCGGATGAGCGACTGCGTCACCGCCCTACCCTCCCTGCCTGCTCCGACTATCGTGGAAGACCATGCAGATGAACCGGGTGGCCATCGTCGGGTCCGGGGGCAGCGGAAAATCCCACGTGGCCCGCGAACTCGGCCGCCTGCTGGGCGCGCCGGTCACGCACCTGGACGCGATCTTCTACGGCGACGAGTGGAACTCACTGCCGCCGGAGAAGTTCGAAGCCGCCCAGCGCGAGCTGGTCTCGGCGCCGCGCTGGGTCATCGACGGCAACTACAACTCCTCGCTACACGTCCGGCTAGCGGCGTGCGACACCGTGGTGATGATGGACGTGCCCACCAGGGCGGCACTGTGGGGGATCTTCTCCCGCCAGGCCCGGCACGGAGCCGGCCAGCACACCTCCGGCGTCTACAACCGCATCCACTGGGGGGTGATCCGCTACGTGGCCACCTACCGGCGGCGGATGCGGCCCAAGGTGCTGGCGAAGATCAACGAGTTCGCCGCGGGCAAGCAGGTGGTGTTCTTGACCAGCCGCGCTCAGACGCGCCGCTGGCTGGAGCAGGTGGCCGCCGGCCGCTGACCCGCCGGGGTGATGGTGATGCGGGCCGGTGGCGCCCGTGACGACCGGCAACGCCTTCACCGGACCGGATGCCTCCAGCCTGTACCACGACGGCTCCCGCCTGGCCGCTCGCACCTCGGCCCTGCACCGCGCCAAGACCCAGGGGCGGCCCGTCGCCGACGTCATCGCTGACCTGGCCGCCGACCATCTGACCGCCCCGCGGCAGGCGGTGATCGCTGATATCGGCTGCGGCCGTGGCACCAGCGGCCGCGTCCTGGCTGAAGCTGTTCAGCCGCGGCAGCTTCTGGCCATCGACGCCTCACCGGCGATGCTGGCCGCCGCCCGCACCCGCATCAGCGCCGCACAGCCGCCGGACGCCCACACCGCGGTGACCTACCTGCGCGCCGACTTTCACCATCTGCCGCTTCTGGAGGCATCCTGCGACCTGGCGGTGGCTGCGTTCTGCCTCTACCACGCGCCCGACCCGCGCCCGGTCATCGCCGAGATCACCCGCATCCTCACCCCGGGGGGCGCCGCCATTCTGGTCACCAAGTCCGCCGACAGCTACCGCTCCCTCGACCACCTGGTGGCCGCCGCAGGACTTGACCCCCACGCAGCGCAGCGGCCGAGCCTGTACGAGAGCGCACACGGCGGCAACCTCGCCGACCTCACCGCGCCCTTCCTGCGGATCGGGCGTATCGAGCATGAAGAGCACCGGTTCGTCTTCGCGGGCCTGGATCACGTGGCCGCTTACCTGGCCACCACTCCTAAGTACACGCTGCCGTCCGCCATGGCCGGCGACCCGGATGTGATCGCCGCGGCGCTGCGCGCGGCGGTCCCTGACGAGCCGGTGCTGGCTACCTCCACCATCACCTATCTGACCGCCACGCGAGGTGATCACGCATGAGCCCCGCGCCCTTCACCAAGCCCTACTCCACACCGGAGAAACTCCAACGGGCCGTCGCCCACCATGCCTGGCTCAGCGAACACGCCCCGTCGCTTCGGCTGCCGCCCATCGTGGCCCTCCGCGCCGGCCACATCGACTTCGCCTTCATCAACGGCCGTCACGCTCTCCTGGCCGACGTACCCACCGTGGCCGCCGCGCTGGGCCACGCCCACGCCGCCGCCTATGCGAGCGACCTGCACCGGGCCCGCCTCACCACCGCGCACCCGCTGCCCGGCGGGGGCGATCTGGCGGACTTCGTCTCCCCGCGGGTGGCGGCGCTGCGCCGTCGTCACCACGCGGGCCTGGCCACCTCCGACGAGCTGGCCGCTCTCCAGCCGCTCCTGGAGCCCGATCCTGACGCCCCGGCGGCCTTCTACAAGGACACCAACCCCCGCAACGTGCTCATCACCGCCAGCGGTGAGCCGGTCATGGTGGACTTCGACGATCTCACGCTGGCCCCCTTCGGCTACGACCTGGCCAAGCTGCTGGTCACCGTGGCCATGACGCACGGCTCAATTCCGCCCGAAAGCTTCACCACCGCCCTGACCAGCTACAACCAGCCCCTGGCCGACGCCGGCCTGACACCTGTACCGCTCGCCCGGTTCATCGGTTACGCCGACCTGCACCACCTGCTCACCCTGCCCTACCTCGGCAGGGGCGGCTACCGGCATCCGTGGCCGACCGTCCGCCCCGCCCTGGAGAACTTGCACCGCTGACCCCGACGTCGGCGAGTCCTACACCCGCCGCCACCTGGGCGGCCTCATTCCCTCACGTTGACCGGAGGACTCCATGCTCACAATGGCCACCGCTGATAGCTCGCGTGGCCCGCTCAGACGGGCCGTCGTCACCGGCGCCGCCGGGTTCATCGGCTCCCACCTCTGCCAGACCTTGCTGAGCCTCGGTGTCGGCGTCATCGGTGTCGATCGGCACAGTCCTGACCAGCACCAGAGCGCGGCGATCAATCTCGCCGCCATCCTCCACCAGCCCGGTTTCATCTTCATCCCCGGCGACCTGCGCACCTGCGCCATCGAACCGCTCTTGCTGGACGCCGACGTCGTCTTCCACCTGGCGGGCATCCCCGGCGTTCACCCCTCCTGGGGAGCCGACTTCGACGACTACGTGGCATCCAACATCAGCGCCACCCAGCGACTCATGCGCGCCGCCACACGGCTGCACACTCCTCGCCTGGTCGTCGCCTCCTCCTCCAGCGTCTACGGAGCCACCGACGGCAGCCCCAGCGCTGAAACCGACCGGCCGCGTCCGGCCTCTCCGTATGCCGTCACCAAACTCGCCGAAGAACAGCTCTGCCTGGCCCATGCTGCCCGCCCCGACTGCGACACCACCGTGGTGGCCCTGCGATATTTCACCGTCTACGGCCCGCGCCAGCGCGAGGACATGTTCATCCAGCGGCTCGTGACCGCCGCCATGACCGGCCAGAAGGTGTCCATCTACGGCGACGGCAACCAGCGCCGCGACTTCACCTACATCGACGATGCAGTCAGCGCCACCATCGCCGCCGCCACCGCTTACCTGCCCAGCTCCATCATCAACGTCGGCGGCGGTACCAGCGCCAGCCTCAACGACATCCTCGACCACGCTCAAAAGATCACGGGCCGGACCATCAACGTCCACATCACCAACCCTCGCAGCGGCGACGTCCCTGCCACATGTGCAGACTCGTCCACCGCGCGGAAGCTCCTCGGCTGGGCCCCCAGCGCCAACCTGCACACCGGTATAGGCGCTCAAGTCGATTGGCTCACTGCCCAATACGCTGCCTCTAGCCTTGCCGTGTAGACGGAACTGAAGCAACATAAAAGCGCCCCACCCCTTCCACGGTGGGAAGGAGCGGGGCGCTCGCATGCGTGCGGCTGCTACCGCTGGGGACCACCATGGCGGGGTAGACGTCGCCGAGCTTGATGGGCGAACGGACGATGTCCTGCCCGCCGTACGACTGCATGTTGTGCAGGTCTATCATGCTGCCGTCGCGGCTGTAGCGCGACCGGGCTGAAGGCCACGGTCGCCTGGGCAAGGGCTCGTCAGGCGACTCTCTGAGCACGACTCATGTCCGTGGCTCGTGGTGATGAATTGGTTACGCTTTGCTTGCGATTCCCGCTCCTCCCCTCGGGGCCTCACGCGCTTCTGTAGCCTGAGTCGCGGATACCAACGTGGAGGCAGCGCATGTTGAAGGAAACGGTCGGCCCGGTGCGTCCGGGGATCTCCTGGACCTGAGCACGCGCCCGTAGAACCGAGGGTGGCTGCTTTGCGTGGACTGCCGTGGTTTGCCAAGGTCTACCTTGTCGCGGTCATCGGAACCGCGTGGGCGCTGATCGGTCACAGCGTGCTGGTGAGCGCCCGGCTCGCACCGCTCGACTGGTCCACGCTGCTGGTGCTGGCCCTGCTGTTCCTGGTCTGCGAGTCGGTTCCCACGCTTCTGAACGTCCGGCAGGCCGCGGTCTCGGTCAGCTTCTCGGCCGCGCTCGCCGCGGTGGTCCTCGTCGGCCCCGAAGGCGCGGCGCTCGTCGGCATGACGGCGGTCTTCAGCGTCCGGCCGGGGCTGCCGCTGGTCAAGCGGCTGTTCAACGGCGCCCAGTTCGCGATCTGCGGGTTCGTCGCGGGCTGGGTCTACAAGCGGCTGCTGGGCGGCCACCCCGTCATCCCGTCCATCGCCGGGTTCGACGACCTGATCGTGCCGTTCGCGGGCGCCGCCGCGGCGTTCGTGCCGCTCAACTTCGTCCTGATCGCGGTCGTGCTCGTGACGACCGGCCAGGCCCACCAGGTGCCGCTGCGCGGCCTGGCGCAGTTCCTGGTCTCCTACCTCGGTTACGCGACCTTCGGGCTGCTGATCGCCGGCCTGTGGACGACGGTGAACTCGATCTCCGCGGTGCTGGTGCTGCTGCCGCTGTTCGTCGCCCGGTGGGCCTTCGGCCAGTACCTCGCCCAGCAGCGCGCCTACGACGCCACCATCGCCGCGCTCTGCCAGGCGGTGGAGACCAAGGACTACTACACCCGCGGGCACTGCACCCGCGTCTCGCTCGCCTCGGGGATGATCGCCGAGGAGATCGGCATGGGTCCCGAGCGGCTCCGGGCGATCCGCTACGCGGGGATGCTGCACGACGTCGGCAAGCTCGGCGTGCCGACCAAGGTGCTGCAGAAGGAGGGGCCGCTCACCGAGGAGGAGTTCGCGGCCATCCAGCTCCACCCCATGCGCGGGCTGGAGATCGTGCGGGGCATCGACTTCCTGGACGAGGCGTTCGCCGGGATCATGCACCACCACGAGCGGCAGGACGGCAGGGGCTACCCCATGGGGCTGGCCGGGGACGAGATCCCGGAGTTCGCCAGGATCATCGCGGTGGCCGACGCCTTCGACTCGATGACCTCCGACCGCTCCTACCGCGGCGCCCGCCCGGTGGGGGAGGCCGTGGCCGAGCTGCGCAAGGGCGCGGGCACCCAGTTCGACCCCGTGATGGTCGCGGCGTTCGTCAGGGCGGTGGACCGCGACGGCTGGGAGCCGCCGCGCAAGGTCGTCCCGCTCCCGGCGGACGCGTCCCAGACCGTCACCAAGGACCACGACGACCCCACGGCCCCGATCCAGGTGGTGTCGGAGCGGTGAGCCGCCGGGCGAGCGCAGCGAGTGAGAAGGCGGACGCGACCATCCCGCGCGGAGCGGTGAGCCGCCGGGCGGCGGGTTCTCCCGCCGTCGGCGCGGCGGCCCGGCTCCTGCGCAGGTTCGACTCGGTCCGGTTCCTGCTGGTCTGCGTGGCCGGGGTGCTGGCAGCGGCGGGTGTGGCGCACACCGCCGCCGCGGGGCTGACCGACCCGGAGACCGCCGTCGGGTTCGGCGCGCTGATCGCGGTCGGGGAGCTGGCGAGGCTCACCATGCCGGGCAATCGGGAGGTGGCGCCGATCGGCGCGGCGGCGGCGCTCGGCTACACGCTGCTGCTGGACATGGGCGACGTCCCGGCGCGGCACCCGGCGTTACAGGTCGTCGCGGTGCTCGCGGTCGGGATGACGGCCGGGGCGCTGCCGCACCTGGCGGTGGGCCGTCCGCCGAAGCTGGACGCGATGGCGCGCAGGCTGTTCACCGGCGGGCTGCTGGCCCTGGCCTACCGGCCGCTGGCCGACGGGCTGTTCGGCCTGACGCGGGGGCCGGGAGGGGGCTGGTGGCCGCCGCTCGGGGTGATGGCCCTGCTCATCGCGTTGATGGTGCTGGCGGACGTGGCGCTGGCCGCCGTGCTGCGGGCCGAACGGGTCCGGGCGGCCTTCCGGGTGGTCCTCCGCGACGAGCTGCGGACGGCCGCGCCGCTGTGGTCGGCGGTGTCCGCCTCCGGCATCCTGCTCGCGCTGGCCTCGCACAGCATGGGCATGGCCGCGCTGCTGGTCTTCGCCGCGCCGCTGCTGGTCACCCAGGTCGCCTTCCGCAAGTACGCGGGGATCCGCGCGACGTACCTGCAGACGGTCCGGGCGCTGGCGCGGGTGACCGAGGTCGGCGGGTACGTCGAGCCGGGTCACTCCCATCGGGTGAGCCGGATGGCGGTGGCGATCGGCCGGGAGCTGGGCATGGCCGAGCCCGAGCTGCTGGAGCTGGAGTACGCCGCGCTCATGCACGACATCGGCCAGCTCTCGCTGCGCGACCCGATCCCCGGCGGGGCCACCGTGCTCACCGACCGCGGGCAGGCCCGGCGCATCGCGGAGCTGGGGGCGGAGGTGATCCGGCAGACCGGGGTGCTGGACCGGGTGGCCGAGACGGTCCGCCGCCAGTGCGACTCCTGCGCGGAGGACCCGCCGCAGGCCAGCCGGATCATCAAGGCGGCCAACGCCTACGACGACCTGGTGGGGGGTTCCACCGACCGGGTCCGGGCCGCGGCGGCCCTCGACCGGATCCGCCTCGGCGCCGGCGACGAGTACGACCCGGAGATCGTCGAGGCGATGACCCGGGTCGTCGGCAGGCACGTCCCGGTGCACCGCGCCTGAGGGATTTGTGGAATTCCTACAGATCGCCTCGCTGTGATCGGTGGTTTCGGGCGAAGGGTTGTGCGGAGCCCACGGTCATAGGGTGGAGCGGTCGAAAGGGGTCCACCAACGTGTTCGAGTCCGTTCTGGTCGCCAACCGCGGCGAAATCGCGCGGCGAATCATCCGCACGGTGCGGCGCATGGGCCTGCGGGCCGTCGCGGTGTATTCCGAGGCCGACGCCGACCTGCCGTTCGTACGGGAGGCCGACGAGGCGATCCTCCTCGGCCCGGCCAATCCCGCGCAGAGCTACCTCGACGCCGGCAAGGTGCTGGAGGCGGCCCGCGCGTCGGGCGCCCAGGCCGTCCACCCCGGCTACGGGTTCTTCTCGGAGAACGCCGGTTTCGCCCGGGCCGTCGTCGAGGCGGGCCTGACCTGGATCGGCCCCTCGCCCGAGGCGATCGAGCGGATGGGCGACAAGATCAACGCGCGGAACCTCATGGAGGCCGCCGGCGTGCCGGTCGCCGCCGGGACCCGCGAGCCGGTCACCGAGCTCGACCAGGCCGTGGCGGCCGCCGCCGGGATCGGCTACCCCGTCATGGTGAAGGCCGCGGGCGGGGGCGGCGGCATCGGCATGGGCGTCGCCCACGACGAGGCGGGCCTGGCCAAGGCGTTCGAGCAGGCGTCCCGGGCCGCCGCCCGGTTCGGCGGGCCGCCGGCGATCCTGCTGGAGCGCTATGTCGAGCGCGCCCGTCACGTCGAGGTGCAGATCCTCGGTCTCGCCGACGGCACCGTCCTCGCGCTGGGCGAGCGCGACTGCTCGGTGCAGCGCAGGCATCAGAAGGTCGTGGAGGAGACGCCGTCGCCCGGTGTCACCCCGGAGCTGCGCGAGCGGATGCTGGCGGCGGCGGTCCGGGCGGGCGAGGCGGTCGGATATCTCGGCGCCGGCACCGTGGAGTGCCTGGTCGACGCCGACCGGCAGGACTTCGTGTTCCTGGAGATGAACACCCGCCTGCAGGTCGAGCACCCGGTGACCGAGCTCGTCACCGGGGTGGACCTGGTGGAGATGCAGCTGCGGATCGCCGCGGGCGAGGCTGTCGAGCCGCCGCCGGCGCCGCGCGGCCACGCGATCGAGTTCCGGGTGTACGCCGAGGACCCCAAGCGCTTCTTCCCCGGTCCCGGGAGGATCACGGTGTGGGAGGAGCCGTCCGGCGAGGGCGTCCGGGTGGACTCCGGCTACACCGGCGGCAACACGGTCACACCGTTCTACGATCCGCTCATGGCCAAGCTGTGCGTGTACGGCGAGACCCGCGACGAGGCGCTGGAGCGCGCGGGCAAGGCGGTGGCGGCCTTCCTCGTCGAGGGCCCCAAGAACAACCTGCCGTTCTGCGCCGAGCTGCTGACGCGTCCCGAGTTCGTCGGCGGCGGTTACGACACCGGGCTGGTGGCCCGCATGAGGGCCTGAACGCGCCCCTCTGACACGTTTGTACTACGAGAGCAATGGGAGTTTCCGGTGGCTGAAGTGCGCGCGGAGATGGTGGCGAACGTCTGGAAGGTCGTCGTCGCCGAGGGTGACACCATCGAGGAGGGCGACACCCTGGTCATCCTGGAGTCGATGAAGATGGAGATCCCGGTCATCGCGGAGGATGACGGCGTCGTCGTCCAGCTCAAGGTGGCCGAGGGGGACGTCATCCAGGAGGGCGACGTCATCGCGGTGATCGAGTAGGGGGCCGCGGGCGGTCAGCGGGCGGCTCTGGCGAGGAAGCGCTCGCGGTCGACGATCGCCCGCTCGATCGTGCCGGTGGCGACGACGGTGTCGCGCCGGTCGCGGGCGGTGAAGGCGAAGGCCAGGCGGCGGCCGTCCACCTCGGTGAGCTCCGCGGCGATCTCGACGTGGGTGCCGACCGGGCTGGCCGCCAGGTGCTCCAGGGCGACCCTGGTGCCCACGGAGGTCTGCCCGGGGCCGAGGGCTCCGGCGACCGCCTGGACGGTGGCCTGTTCGGCGAGGGCCAGCAGCCGGGGGGTGGCCAGTACCGGGACGTCTCCGCTGCCGACCTTCGCCGCGGTGTCCGACGTTTCGACCATGATGAGAATCCGGGCGCGCAGGCCGGGAGCGAGCGTCATGCGCGCCAGCATAGGGTCCGTCTCCCCGGACCATCGTGTCCGGCCGGCGCCGGCCGCGCCGGGCCTTCCCCGCGGGGCCGTCGTGTCCGGCCGGCAGGGCTTCCGGACGGGGCCGTCGTGTCCGGTCGCCGGGTCGCCGGGGCTTCCGGCGGACCGCCAGAGATTTCCGCTTATCCTCACGAGTCGGGCAAGGTGTACAAGTCTCCGCAAAAGCTGTGAGTTTTGTGCGATGCTACGGCACGCGTCTTATTTGCGAGGCATCCGGCACGCAGGGTTTTGTTACCGTGGCGTTACGGTGGCGCGACACGGATCCGCTTTCTTGGAGAATCCTGGGGTGGGAGCGGGAAGGGTTACGGGGGAGTAATGGTGGCCCAAGGCACGACGCTGGCGGGGCGGTATCGCCTGGATACCCGCATCGGCGCCGGCGGCATGGGCGAGGTCTGGCGCGGCGAGGACATGGTCCTGGCCAGGACCGTCGCCGTCAAGGTGCTGCTTCCGGGCCGTACCGACGACCCCGGTTTCCTCGTGCGTTTCCAGGGCGAGGCGCGGGCCATGGCGACGATCAACCATCCGGGCGTCGTCGACGTCTACGACTACGGTGTCCACGAGGTGCCCGGCGCGGGGGCGACGGCCTACCTCGTGATGAAGTTCGTGGACGGCGAGCCGCTGGACCGGCTGCTGAGCCGGCTGGGGAGCATCGCCCCGGGCCCGGCGATGGAGCTCATCTCCCAGGCGGCCTCGGCGTTGCAGGCCGTACACGACCAGGGGATCGTCCACCGCGACATCAAGCCCGGCAACCTGCTGGTGCGGCCCGACGGCATGCTCGTGCTCACCGACTTCGGCATCGCCAGATCCGACGCCGCCAGCAGGCTGACCGACGCCGGCATGGTGCTCGGCACCGCCGCCTACTGCGCGCCCGAGCAGGCCGAGGGCGCGCCGGTCACCCCGGCGGTGGACATCTACGCGCTGGGCGTGGTGGCCTACGAGTGCCTCGCCGGGCA
This sequence comes from Streptosporangium sp. NPDC048047, assembly GCF_040653115.1. NCBI lineage: Bacteria > Bacillati > Actinomycetota > Actinomycetes > Streptosporangiales > Streptosporangiaceae > Streptosporangium > Streptosporangium sp. NPDC048047. Next base: position 37,841 of record NZ_JBEZNH010000015.1, read on the forward strand.
GCGGCCGTTCGACGGCGACACGCCCGTCACGATCGCGCTCAAGCACATCCGGGAGGCCCCGCCGCCGCTGCCCCCGCACGTCCCGCCCGCGGTCCGAGCCCTGGTGGAGCAGGCGCTGTCGAAGGATCCGGCCCGGCGTTTCCCCAGCGCCGACGCGATGAGCGCCGCCGCGCGGCAGGCCGGGCAGCTCGGGCCGAAGACCGGTCCGATGATGCTCGGTCAGCCGGGTCCCCCGCCCGAGACAGGGTGGAACGCCGCGCAGGCGGGCTGGCAGGGCCAGAGCGGCCAGCAGACGGGCTGGCAGGGCCAGGGTGGGCAGCAGGCCGGCTGGCAGGGTTCCGCGCCGCAGACGGGCTGGCAGGGCGGGCAGCAGACGTCCCAGGGGATCGCGTCGGCCGCCGCGACGACGGCGGCGTCCGGTGCGGCCGTCGAGGCGGCCTCCGGGGGACGCGGTCGCCGCGCCGGGCGCGCGCCGCGCCGCCGGGGCGGGATGCTGGCCGCGGTCGCCGCGGCGGTCGTGCTCTGCGGAGGCCTGGGCGCGGTGGGCATCAACGCGATGGCCTCCAGCGATGAGACGCCGGACAACGACCGGGTGGCGGAGGTCACGACGGCCCCCTCCGAGCCGCCCGCGAAGACTTCCAGGCCGCCCAGGCCCAGGAAGACCGCCGCCCCGGCCGTCACCCACCAGCAGGCGAGGCCGACCGCGCCGACGGAGGAGACCGAGGAGCCGGAGCCGACGGAGGAGCCCACGCCGGAGGCGACGCCCAAGAATTCGCCCAAGCCGACGCCCACGAAGTCGCCCAAGCCCCCCCCGACCGTGCAGAAGGTTCAGGTGCCTGACGTCCGGGGCCTGGAGCCGGGAGCCGCCAAGGCCCGGCTCGCGGAGGCGGGCCTGAAGGTGAAGGTGACCGCGAGCGGCGACATCGACTACGCCGGGTGTGTGCGGGTGGTCGAGCAGAACCCCGCCCCCGGAACCGAGTGGGACCCGCGCAAGCCGGTGGAGATCGTGCTGGCCAACCCCAAGTGCCCGGAGAGCTCGCCGCCGGCCTCCCCGGCCGCGACGCCCAAGCCCTGACGGGCCGCGCGTCCGCGACGCCGACGTCCTCGAAGGCGCCCGAGCCCTGGCGGGCCGGGCGTCCGCGACGCCGGCTCTTCCGAGGCGCCCGGGGCCTGACGTTCCGGGCGCCCGTGATGCCCGGGCCCTGGTGGGCCGAGCGCCCGTGACGCCCGTGCCGGTGGGCCGGGCGCCTGTGGCGTCCGGCCCGCCGGGTCAGACGCCCGTGGTGTTACGCGGGTAGGCGATGGACGGGTCGGTGGCGATGTTCACCATGTACGGCACGCCGGAGTCGAACGCGCGGCGCAGCGCCGGGCCGATCTCCGACGGGTCGGTGACGAGCTCGCCGCCGCCGCCGAGCGCGGTGACCACTTGGTCGTAGCGGCACTGCGGCTGAAGCTCGGCGGCCACGTCGTAGCCGTACAGCATCCGCATGGGGTGCTTCTCCAGGCCCCAGATGCCGTTGTTGCCGCAGATCATCACCACCGGCAGGCCGTGACGCACGAGCGTGTCGACGTCCATCAGCGAGAAGCCCGCCGCGCCGTCGCCGAGCAGCAGCACCACCTGCGAGGATGGGCGGGCCAGCCGGGCGGCGATGGAGTATCCCAGGCCGGTGCCCAGGCAGCCGTATGGGCCCGGGTCGAGCCAGTTGCCCGGCCGCCTGGGCTCGACGTACTTGCCGGCGTAGGAGACGAAGTCGCCCCCGTCGCCGATGACCACGGCGTCGTCGGCGAGGACCTTGTTCAGCTCGCCGTAGATCCGCATCGGGTGGATCGGGTCGGAGGCGGACTCCAGCAGTTCGGCGTCCCCGGCGACGGCCGCGGCGGCGGCCTCGGACAGCCGGGACAGCCACGGCTGGTAGGTCTTGGGGGACACCCCGGCGTCGGCGCAGGCCGTACCGAGGCCCCAGAAGACCAGCGACATGTCGCCCGCGGCGGTCGCGACGGGCTGCATGTGCGTCGCGAGCTGCGACGGCGCGTCGGCCAGGTGGACGACCTTGGCGAGCGGAGCGCCGTCCCTGCCGCCGAACCAGCCGTAGCCGAGGCGGAAGTCGAGCGGGGCGCCGGCCACGATCACCAGGTCGGCCTGGGAGAACGCCATGCCGCGGGCCCGGGTGACCAGCAGCTCGTGCCCGGCGGGCAGGATGCCGCGGCCCTGGCCGTTCAGGATGACCGGCAGGCGGAGCTCCTCGGCGAAGCCCAGGGCGACCTCCTCGGCGCGGTCCATCCACACGTCGGAGCCCAGGACCAGCACCGGGCGCTCGGCCTCGGCGAGCAGCCGGGCGACCTCGGCGAGCCCGTCGGAGTCGGGCTCCAGCGGCGAGGGGGTCAGCGTCTCGGTGGCGTGGTCCGGCGGGGGCGCCGCGGCGAACAGGTGGTCCATGTGGAAGTCGAGGAAGACCGGGCCGCGGTGCGGGGCGAGGGCGGTGCGGAAGGCCATCTCCACGTCGTCGGCCACCGAGTCGGGACCCGAGCCGGTGAAGGCCAGCTTGGTGATCGGCGCGAGCAGCGGCGGATGGTCGATCTCCTGCAGCGCGCCGGCCCCCCAGCGCGACTGCGGCGCCCGGCCGCCCATGACGACCACGGGGGAGCCGTTGAAGTGCGCGGTGGCGACTCCGCTGACGCCGTTGGTGACACCGGGACCGGCGGTGAGCACGGCCAGGCCCGGTTTACGGGTCAGGCGGGCGGTCGCCTCGGCGGCGAAGACCGCGCTCTGCTCGTGCCGCACGTCGACGATGGGCATTCCCTCGTGGACCGCTCCGTCGTAGAGCGGAAAGACGTGTCCGCCGGAAAGGGTGAACATGGTCTCGATGCCGTACGCCTTGGAGACGGCGACGGCGATGTCACCCGCGTGCTTTGGAGACTCCATACCGCGCAACCTACCAGTCAGTCACTTAGCCGGACAGGGGATGTTCACCCTGCCCAGATTCGTCCCGCCTAACGCCGCCGGAGCCGCCTTCCCCAGGTCCGGTGGCCATGGGACTTCCCGCGAGGGAGCGGCGTCCCCGGCGTCACCACCCCCGTGCGCCCGGCCCCGGGCCGTCCCCGGGGCCACGGTCTCACCCCGCCGCGGCGTCCCGGACCCGCCAGGCGGGCATCACGTCGAACGGGGCGGCGATCTTTCCGGGGTCGCGTTCGACGAGGTCTCCGTGATCGGGGTCGAGGAAGACCGCGTCGATGCGGGCCAGCGCGTCCACGTCGAGCGTACGGCCCGCCGCCGCGACGTTCTCGCGGATCTGCTCGGGCCGGGACGCCCCGATGACGGCGCTGGAGACCGCGCGGTCGCGCAGCACCCAGGCGACGGCGAGCTGGGCGGTGGTGAGGCCGAGCTCGTCGGCGATCGGGCGCAGGCGCTGCACGGCGGACAGCACCGGGTCGCCGAGGTAGCGGCCGACGAAGACCCCGCCCCGGGAGTCCTCGGCCCGGCTGCCGGAGGGCGGCTGCCTGCCGGGGAGATACTTGCCGGACAGCGCGCCCTGCGCCACCGGGGAGAAGACGATCTGGCCGAGGCCCAGACGCGCGCAGGTCGGCAGGACCTCCTTCTCGATCACCCGCCACAGCATCGAGTACTGCGGCTGGTTGGAGATCAGCTGCACCTTCAGCTCGGAGGCCAGGGCGGCGGCCGCCTCGATCTGTTCGGGACGCCACTCGGACACGCCGAGGTAGAGCACCTTGCCCTGCCGGACCAGGTCCGCGAACGCGGTCATGGTCTCCTCCAGCGGGGTGTTCCCGTCGTACCGGTGGGCCTGGTAGAGGTCGATGTGGTCGGTGCCGAGCCTGCGCAGGGAGGCGTTGCAGCTCTCCATGATGTGCTTGCGCGACAGCCCCCGGTCGTTGGGCCCGGGACCCGTGGGCAGGCAGACCTTCGTGAGGATCTCCACCGACTCCCGGCGGACTCCGGCCAGGGCCGCGCCGAGCGCCCGCTCCCCGGCGCCGAAGTCGGGGTTGCCGTACACGTCGGCCGTGTCGAAGGTGGTGATCCCCGCGTCCAGCGCCGCCTCCACGCACCGGCGCGTGGCCTCGACGGCCTGGGGGGAAGCGGTGAGCCAGTTGCCGTAGGTGATCGCGCTGACGGTCAGTCCGCTCGATCCGAGCGTGCGGTACTCCATGCCGGGCACGCTAGCACCGGATTCGATCATCGTGTCCGGGGCGGCAGGCGGGCCGTGCGAAGGGCGGGGCGGGGCGGGCCCGGCTCCGGACTCCGGAGCCCGGAGGCCGGAGCCCGGAACCCCGGCTCCGGAACCCCGCTTCCCGAGCCCGAGCCGGTCACCCCGCCGCGCCGCGGGCGGCGCCGTTCACCCGAACACCTCCACCTGCCCGCTCTCGTCCCCGTCGCCGTTCCCGCCCCGGTCCCGGTCGCCGTCCCGCTCGCCGGTGGGCCTCCGGGGGGCGCAGCCGTTTCCGCAGCCGCCGAACCGGTCACGGTCGATCGGGTGGAAGGACGTGGCGGGGACGCCCTTCAGCGCGGCCAGCATGGTGTCCTTCCAGATCGGGCCGGGGAGGGTGGCGCCCGCGACGGAACCGTAGGACTGGCCGCCGATGGTGACGCCGGTGAGCTTGTACTTCTGCGAGCCGCGCGGGTCGCCGATGCTCACCGCGCCCGCGAGGTCCGGGGTGAACCCGGCGAACCAGGCGGTGGCGTAGGCGTCGGTGGTGCCGGTCTTGCCCGCGGCGTCGCGGCCGATGCCGCCCACGCCGCGCATGGTGCCCCTGGTGAACACCCCGGACAGGATGTCGGCCGCGGCGTCGGCGATCTCGGGCTCCAGCGCCTGCCTGCACCGGGGCCGCCGCACGCTGTCCTTGCCGTCGCGGTCGGTGATCCGGCTGATGGACGTCGGCCGGCAGTACTTGCCGCGCGCCCCGATGGCCGCGTAGGCGGACGCCACCGTCACCGGGTCCATCTCGTTGATCCCGAGCGTGAAGGTCTCGAATTCCTGCAGAGGCTTGCCGTCGGCGCGCTGGATGCCCAGCGACTGGGCGGTCCGCACGGTGTCGCACAGCCCCACGCGCTGCTCCAGTTCCACGAAGAAGGTGTTGACCGACGCCCAGGTGCCGGTGCGCAGCGTCTTGAAGCCCGGCGAGCCCTCGTCGTTGGTGACGGTGTGGGTCGGGTCGCCGATGCTCTGGCCCGCGCAGTTCTTGAACGCCGAGTAGCCCGGCGCGCGGTAGCCCGCGCCCGCCGTGAAACCCTGGTCGGGCTTCATGCCCTTCTTCAGCGCGGTGAGGAGCGTGAAGGTCTTGAACGTCGAGCCGGCCTGGAATCCGGCCAGGCCGCCGTGCGCCCGGTCGGCGACCGCGTTGTAGGAGATCTCGTTCTTCCGCGTGGAGGAGCCGTAGCGGCGGCTGGCCGCCATCGCCTTGATCGCGCCGGTGCCGGGCTGCACCAGGGCCTCGGCGGCCATCGCGTTGTCCGAGGCGTACACGCGTCGTTTGATGGCGCGGTCGGCGGCGGCCTGCATCCTCGGGTCCAGCGTCGTGTGGATCGTCAGGCCGCCGCGGTTGAGGAACCGGCTGCGGGCCTGCGAGGTCTTGCCGAAGGCCGGGTCGGTGAGGATCTCGTTGCGCACGTAGAGGCAGAAGTAGGGGTACGGGCTCGCTCCGCACCCGCCCGGCAGCGGGGTGCCGCGGTAGCCGAGCTTCCGCTTCTTCGCCTCCGCGGCCTCCGCCGGGGTGATCTTCCCCAGCTGGGCCATCCGGTCCAGCACCACGTCGCGCCGCTCCAGCAGCCGCTTCCGGTACGCCGCGCCCCGGCTCGGGTCGGTGTCGTTGGGCGACTGCACGGCCGCCGCCAGCGTGGCGGCCTGCCACAGGGTCAGCTTGGCCGCGGACCGGCCGAAGAAGCGCTTGGCCGCGGCCTGCACGCCGTTGGCGCTCGCGCCGAAGTAGGCGATGTTGAGGTACTTCTCCAGGATCTGGTCCTTGGTGTACTTCTTCTCCACCGCCATCGCGTGGCGCAGCTCGTTGAGCTTGCGCGCGTAGCTGGCCTCCAGGGCCTTGACCTTGCCCTGCTCGGTCGTGGCGGAGTTGAGCAGCACCTGCTTGACGTACTGCTGGGTGATGCTGGAGCCGCCCTGGCTCACCCCGCCGGAGGACAGGTTCCTGGCCAGCGCCCGGGCCGTTCCTTCGAGGTCGATCGCGCCGTGCTCGTAGAAGCGGTCGTCCTCGATCGAGACGATCGCCGTCTTCATCGCGTCGGCCACCTGGTCGAGCGGGACGACCTCGCGGTACTCCTCGTAGAACTGGGCGATCACCTTGCCCCGGGCGTCCAGCACCGTCGACTTCTCCGCCAGCGGCGGCTCGACGAGGTCGGCCGGGGAGAGGTTCAGCTCGTCGGACGCCGTGATGACGGCCAGCCCCGCGCCGCCGACCGCCGGCAGCGCGATGGCCGCCACCAGCGCGCCCGCGGCGGTCGCCGCCACCAGGAGGCGCGCGGCGCGCGAGGCGCTCCCGCCGCGGGAGGCGGCGTCCGGCGCCGGTCGGAAGGGGACAAGGGGGTGCCGCACGGGAAGGCTCCTCATCTGGGTCGTCAAGGGGGTCGTTGAAAGGATGAGGACACCAGATCCGGCCGTTCGTGTCCAATATTGCGGTTGACGCCGGATCCATACCGGTACGGATATCACCGCAGGCGGACGGCTCCGATGCTACGGCAGGCGGCCCAGGGGGCCCCGGAAGGCCGCGGGGTCGAACGCGCCGCCCAGTGCCGGGCTCAGGCCCGCGCGGGCCGTACGGGCGAAGGAGTCGCGGTCGAGCGCGCCGGAACCCTCCGGGAGTGCCCCCGCCAGGGGCCGGGCGGCCAGCATCTCCAGGTCGGCCACGTTACACCGCTCGGCCAGGCCGGGTTCGGCGGGCCAGGACCCGATCACCACCCCGGCCAGGTCGAGTCCGCGGTGGGCCATCGCCTCCAGGGTCAGCGCGGTGTGGTTGAGCGTGCCCAGCGCGGCCCGGCACACCAGGAGCACCGGCGCGGACAGGGCGCGGGCCAGGTCGGCCAGGGTCGCGCCCTCCTCGTCGAAGCGGACGAGCAGCCCGCCCGCCCCCTCGACGACCACCAGCCGGTGCGACTCGGCCAGCTCCCTGACCCGCTGCGCCGCGCGGGCCAGGGAGACCTGCGGCAGGCCCGACACGCGGGCGGCCGCCGCGGGGGACAGCGGATCGGGGAACCGGGCGAACTCGAACGTGGTCGTCACCCCGGACAGCCGGATGACGTCGTCGAGGTCCCCGGGCTCGTTCTCGCCCACCCCGGTCTGCGCGGGCTTCACCACGGCGATCGAGGAGCCCCGCTCCCTGGCGAGCGCCGCCACGGCCGCGGTGACGACCGTCTTGCCCACTCCGGTGTCGGTACCGGTGACCACGAGAATGCTCACCCACCTCACCTTAGGAGGCCCCGGGCTCCCGCGCCCCGGCCACGGACCGTTTCCGGGAGTGCCAGGACGGCACCCCGCCGTCCCGCCACACCCGCCGCCGCCCCGCCGTACGGTGTGACCGGGCGGGGCAGGCGGTCAGGGGCGGCGCAGCCGGGTGACGAACTTGTAGCGGTCTCCCCGGTAGAGGGACTGCGCCCACTCCACCGGGTTGCCCTCGGCGTCGAAGGCGTGCCGGGTGAGCAGGAGCATCGGCAGGCCGACGTCCACCCCCAGCACCTGCGCGTCGTACGGCGTGGCCAGCACGGTCTCGATGATCTCCTCGGCGTCGGTCAGCCGCACGTTGTAGGCGTTGTGCAGCGTCTCGTACAGCGAGGAGTGCACCTCCATCTCGCGCCGGAGCCGGGGGAAGCGCTTGGCCGACAGGTGGGTGGTGTCGATCGACATCGGCTCGCCGTTGGCCAGGCGCAGCCGGTGGATGCGCAGCACCCGCCCGCCGGGGTTGATCGCCAGGCGACGGGCCAGCGGCTCGTCGGCGGTGACGTAGCTGATGTCGAGGATCTTGGTGTCCGGCTCCAGGCCGACGGTCCGCAGGTCACCGGTGTAGGAGGTGAGCTGGAGGACCTGGGCGACCTTGGGGTGCGCGACGAACGTCCCCTTGCCCTGGATGCGCACCAGGCGGCCTTCGACCACCAGCTCCGACAGGGCCTGGCGCACGGTGGTGCGGGAGGTCTCGAAGCGTACGGCGAGCGTCCGCTCCGGGGGCAGCGCGCTGCCCGCGGGCAGGGTCTTGGTGAGCGTGAGCAGGTTGCGCTTGACGTCGTAGTATTTCGGGATCCGGGGGGAGTCGTCCGTCACGGGAGCACCTCGCCGGACGGCGTGGAACGGGCGTGCCCGAGACACCGGGCCCGCCGGACCCGTCCGCTTCGCTCACTCACATGGTCACCTTCGTCTCGGCCACGGCGGTGAGTGCGTCCCCGGTCACCGCAAGTTCATCGGAAGTCAGATTGGCCCGCGCGGTAAGCCGCAGGCAAGAGCGGCCGACCGGCACCGAGGGCGGCCGGAAGCATCCGGCGCGCACTCCGTGGTCCGCGAAGATGAGGGCGGCCCGAAGCGCCGTCTCGGGATGGCCGAGCACGATCGGGACGACCGCACCCGCCGGGTCGTTCGTCTCCAGGCCGAGTTCGCGGGCCGCAGAGGCCAGCTCCCTCGCCCTGGCTCGCACGCGTCCGGGCAGTTCGGGCTGGTTCCGAAGGATATCCAGAGCGGCGAGTGCCGCCGCAACGCAGGCGGGCGCCAGGCCGGTGTCGAAGATGAACGGGCGACCCGTGTCCAGCAGGGTCTGGATCACCTCGGGGGCGCCGAGCACGGCCCCTCCCTGGGATCCCAGGGACTTGGAGAGTGTGATCGTTTTCACAACGTTACGTTCACCGGCCAGACCCGCCTCGTACACCGCGCCCCGCCCGCCGGGGCCGAGCACGCCGAGCGAGTGGGCCTCGTCGACGACGAGCAGCGCGCCGTGCCGTACGGTGGCCTCGTGGAGTGCCGTGAGCGGGGCGAGGTCGCCGTCGACGGAGAAGAGCGCGTCGGTGACCACGACCGCGTGCTCCTCCGTCCGGCCGGCGAGGACCTTCTCCACCGCCTCGGCGTCGCCGTGCGGGGTGACGGCCACCCGCGAGCGCGACAGACGGCAGGCGTCGATGATGGAGGCGTGGTTCCCGGCGTCGGAGACCACCAGCGCGTCCCGGCCCAGGGCCGCGACCGCGGCGAGGTTGGCGAGATAGCCGGAGGAGAACACCAGCGCGGCCGGGGAGCCGGTGAAGCCGCACAGGGCGGCCTCCAGCTCGGCGTGCAGCGCGGTGGAGCCGGTGACCAGGCGGGAGCCGGTGGACCCGGTGCCCCAGGCGCGGACGGCCTCCGCGGCGGCCTCGGCCAGCCGGGCGTCCCTGGCCAGGCCGAGATAGTCGTTGGAGGCCAGGTCGATCATGCCGTCGTCGTCCGGGGTGCGGGGGCGCAGGGCCCTCCTCAGCCCGGCCGCCTCGCGGTCCGCCGCCGCCGAGCGCAGCCGCGCGAGCGGGTCCGGGACGTGCCGGGGGCTCTGCTCCATGGAGGAATCCTTCCAGCCGGACCCGCCCGATTCGCGTTCGGACCGGCAAAGAACGCATGATGCACGAGTGCCGACTCTAAGCGACCTGGCGGTTCGCCACACCGCGCTCGACGAAGCGGACATCGAGTGGATGCACTCGCTGGTCTCCGACTGGCAGCTCCTGGCCGACCTGTCGTTCGCGGACCTCATCCTGTGGATCCCGCTGCGGGACGCCTCCGGGTGGATCGCGATCGCCCAGATGCGCCCCACCACGGGCCCCACCGTCTACCACGACGACATCGTCGGGGTGACGGTGGGCAAGGGCGAGCGTCCGCTCATCGACACGGCGTGGAACGAGCGCCGGATCTGCCGGGAGGGCGACCCCGACTGGTCGAGCGGCGTCCCGGTCCGTGAGGAGACCATCCCGGTACGGCGGTCCGACCACTTCCTGGGTGTGATCCAGCGTTCGACGAACCTGTCGTCGGCGCGCACCCCGTCCAGGCTGGAGCTGACCTACCTGCAGAGCGCCTCCGACCTGGCCCAGATGGTGGCCGAGGGGCGGTTCCCGTTCTCCGGGGCCGAGCCCATCCTGGTGCGCTCGCCCCGGGTGGGCGACGGGCTGCTCCGCCTCGACCGCGCCGGCCGGGTCACCTACGCCTCGCCCAACGCGCTGTCGGCCTACCGGCGGCTCGGCCTCAACGCCGACCTGGTCGGGGCGGAGCTGGGCCGGACGACCGCCGCGCTGTGCTACTCGGACGAGCCGATCAACGAGAACCTGATGATCGTGGCAAGCGGTCGCGAGCCCCGGGAGACCGAGGTCGAGTCGGGCGGCACGGTCGTGCAGCTCCGGGCGATCCCGCTGGTCGTCGGCGGCGGCAGGATCGGCGCGCTGGTGCTCATCCGCGACGTCACCGAGCTGCGGCGGCGCGAGCGGGAGCTGATGACCAAGGACGCCACGATCCGGGAGATCCACCACCGGGTGAAGAACAACCTGCAGACGGTCGCCGCGCTGCTGCGGCTCCAGGCCAGGCGGCTGCGGGTGCCGGAGGGCCGGGAGGCGCTGGAGGAGGCGGTGCGCCGGGTCGGGTCGATCGCGATCGTGCACGAGACGCTGTCCCACACGCCCGAGGAGCAGGTCGACTTCGACGACATCGCCGACCGTGTGATCGCGATGACGGGGGAGGTGGCGGCCACGGAGGCGAAGGTGACGCCGCGCCGGGTCGGGGCGTTCGGGGTGCTGCCCTCGGAGGTGGCCACGCCGCTGGCGATGGTCCTCACCGAGCTGCTGCAGAACGCCGTCCAGCACGGGTTCGCCAACCGGCCGGGCCTGCTCCAGGTGATCGTGTCACGGGGTGACGAGCGGCTGCGGGTGGTCGTCTCGGACGACGGACGCGGCCTGCCGGAGGGGTTCGACCCGGAGTCGACCACCAGCCTGGGCCTGCAGATCGTCCGGACGCTGGTGGTCGGTGAGCTGGCCGGGCGACTGGCCATCGATCCCAGGCCGGGCGGGGGGACGGAGGTGACCCTCGACATCCCCCTGCCCGCGGCCTGAGAAGGATCGGTCAGGCGCCCTGAGAAGGGCCGGTCAGGCTCCGCTGCGGACGCGGGCGCGGGCGGTGCGGCGCTTGAGGGCGCGGCGCTCGTCCTCGCTCAGGCCGCCCCAGACGCCGGCGTCCTGGCCGGACTCCAGGGCCCACTTCAGGCAGGCATCGATGATCGGGCAGGTGTTGCACACCTGCTTGGCCTCTTCGATCTGCATGAGAGCGGGGCCCGTGTTGCCGATGGGGAAGAACAGCTCGGGGTCCACGTCACGGCAGGCAGCGCGGTGGCGCCAGTCCATGCGTCCACTCCTTCGTAAGAGGAGCCCCTTGCCGCAGGCTCCGTCGGCTCACTTTGTGAAGAGTTTCACTAACCATGGCGAACAGTGACCCGGACCCTGTTCGGTTCGGGGCGTGTCCGTTCGATCGCCGGTGGCCTGGGAGCGAGGTGTCCGCTCAAAGGTCCTACGTTCCGACGTCACTGTTGAGATTGTCAGCCACGCTCAGTACACGCAAGAGGTTTGCCCGAATGTTTTGCCGCCCGTGCATGTCGGATGCGTCACACAATTACACTATGTAACTATCTAGACCAGGACTTGTAACGCGTCCGGGATGGAACGGAAGGTCACCCGCTCCGTCTCCCCCAGGTAGTCGCCGTCGAGCTGGAAGGCCACCGGCCGCTCCGCAGTGAGCGTGAACTCGCTCTCGTCATGCAGCTGCACCAGGTGGCGGCCGACGGGCAGGTTCTCGCGGTGGCCGAGGATCTGCGGCACCAGGTCGAGCATCGTCGGCAGGCCCAGCCGGCGCAGCCCCAGCATGTCGAGGCCGGTCTCGAAGCTCGCCCACGGGGTCGGGCAGACCGGCCGGGACCCCACGTAGCTCCAGGGCGAGGTGTTGGAGACGATCGCCAGGAAGACGCCCTCGGCGGGCGGCACCCCGGGACCCTCCAGTGACATGGCGGGCCGCCGCCGGTCGGTCGACAGGTAGTGCCGCAGCGCGGTGTTCACGTAGCGGGCCGGGGTGGCCCGGTATCCCGTGCCGCGCAGCCCCTCGACCGCCCGGATCACCTCGGCGTCGTACCCCATGCCGCCGCAGAAGGTGAAGTGGCGGCTTTCGCCGTTCCAGGACGCGTGCCCGAGGCCGACGGTCCGCCGCCGCCCCTCGCGCAGCGCCTCCAGCACCGCGCCGGCCGCCTCGACCGGGCTGTTGGGCAGGCCGAGCGCCCGCGCGAAGACGTTGGCGCTCCCCCCGGGGATCACCAGCAGCGCCGGCCGGTCGGCGGAGGTGCGCGGCCCCCGCCGCGGCTCCAAGGGATCACCGGGATCGTCCAGCAGGCCGTTCACCGTCTCGTTGATCGTGCCGTCGCCACCCAGGACGGCCACCGCGTCGTACCCCGACTCGCGGGCCTTGCGGGAGAGCAGGGCGGCGTGGCCGCGGTAGCCGGTCTCCTCGACGGTCAGGTCCACGCTCGCACCGAGCGCCCTGATGATCACATCGCGCGTCCGCCGGTTGGTCGTCGTCGCTTTGGGATTCACCAGGAGGAGGGCGCGCATAACGCCAGCGTATCCGCCGATACGAGAGTTATGACGGGGAAAGGGGGACCGGGACGGCCCGGCGATAGGGTTGGGGCGTGCCCAACCGCCCCGTCACCCTCGCCGTCGCCGCCGCCGTCGTGGCGCTCGAAGGAACCCTCGCACTTATCCTCGGCGGCTACGTCGGCGTCGAGACGGTGATCGGCAAGCCGTCCGACACCGTCAGCTCCCTCTTCGTCGCCGGGTTCGGGATCGCCGTCGGCGCGGCCCTGCTGTGGGTGGCGTGGGGCCTGCTGGGAAGCCAGAGGTGGGCGCGCGGCCCCGGAGTGGTGGCGCAGATCTTCACCGCGATCGTCGCGATCACGCTGATCCAGTCCGGCCAGGGCGCCATGGGCGTCCCGCTCGTCGCCGCGGCGCTGGCCGGACTGGTCACGCTGCTGTCCCCGCCGACGACCCACGCCCTCTACGGGGACGACCGGCCGGACTGACCCCCCTGCCGGCCGGTCTCGCGCTCCTAGTCCTCGGCGGTCAGGCCCTCGCGGAGCTGCGCCAGGGTCCTGGCCAGCAGCCGCGAGACGTGCATCTGGGAGATGCCGAGCTCGGTGGCGATCTGCGACTGCGTCATGTTGCCGAAGAACCGCAGCAGCAGGATCCGCTTCTCGCGCGGCGGCAGCCGTTCGAGCAGCGGCTTCAGCGACTCGCGGTACTCGACGCCCTCCAGGGAGTCGTCGACGATGCCGAGCGAGTCGGCCACCGCGGGCGCGTCGTCGTCACCGGAGTCGGGGGCGTCGAGCGAGACCGTGGAGTAGGCGTTGGCCGACTCCAGCCCTTCGAGCACCTCCTCCTCGGACATCTTCAGGAAGGCCGCGAGCTCGCTCACCGTGGGCGCGCGGCCCTCCCGTTGCGACAGCTCGCTGATCGCCTTGGTCAGCGACAGCTTCAGCTCCTGGAGCCGGCGCGGCACGCGCACCGCCCAGCCCTTGTCGCGGAAGTGCCGCTTGATCTCGCCCACGATCGTCGGGGTGGCGTAGGTGGAGAACTCCACCCCGCGGTCGAGGTCGAAACGGTCGATCGACTTGATCAGGCCGATTGTGGCGACCTGGGTCAGGTCGTCGAGCCATTCGCCCCGGTTGCGGAACCGGCGGGCGAGGTACTCCACCAGGGGCAGGTGAAGCTCCACGAGCTCGTCGCGGATACGCTGGCGCCGCGAGTCGTCGGGGGTCAACTCCGCCAGTTCCGCGAAGAGCAGGCGCGCGCGGACCCGGTCGGGTACCGCGTGATCGCTGGCGGCCATGGCACGAGTCCTTTCCGTCACGCCGGCCTCGCCGCGCCTCGGCGCTTGCGTAGCACGATCGCCATGCGGTCGGGGGAGTCGGTTACGGCGTCGACGTCGTCGGTCAGGGCGGTGAGCACCATCCAGGCGAAGTCATCGCGTTTCGGCGTGGACCCGCCGACCGTGCTGACCTCGACCCGGACCTGCATCACCTGACCGGTGAGCTCGAACTCGGCGGTCAGGTCCGTGCCCGGCACCGCCTCGCCCAGCAGCATCGCGCACGCCTCGTCGACCGCGATCCGGAGATCCTCGATCTCGTCCAGCGTGAAGTCCAGCCGTGCGGCCAGCCCGGCGGTGGCCGTACGCAGCACGGACAGATAGGCACTCGCCGCCGGCAACCGGACGCTCACCACGTCACGGATCCCGCCCATGCCGACAGCGGGTGTCTCGGTGTGTTCGGTCACGTTCCTCCTCGCAGAGTCGCTGACTGCAACCTACAGCCCCTCCGGGGTGAGCGGTCCGTTTGGACTCGCGATCGGGGCGAATTAGCACCTCAAGAACACCCTAAGACACCTGAATGGGACATCCCAACAGGTCAGGCCCCGTGCGAACACGCGTCGCACGGGGCCTGAGGTGGTCCGACCAGCGGTGATCCGCTCAGGCGGCCTTGGTCGCCCAGAAGATCTTGGAGATCTCGTCGATCTTGCCGAGCAGCTCGTCGGCCTGCGCCGGGTCGACCGTGCCCTTGCCGCCGGCCGCGCCCGCCAGCTTGGTGGCCTCCCAGAACAGCTGGTGGAGCTGGGGGTAGGTCTCCAGGTGCGGCGGCTTGAAGTAGTCGGTCCACAGGACCCACAGGTGGTGCTTGACGAGCTCGGCCCGCTGCTCCTTGATGATGAGCGCGCGGGTACGGAAGACCGGGTCGTCGTTCGCGGCGTACTTCTCCATGATCGCCTTGACCGACTCGGCCTCGATGCGAGCCTGGGCCGGGTCGTAGACGCCGCACGGCAGGTCGCAGTGCGCCGACGCCACGTGCTTGGGTCGCAGAAGTCGTGCAAGCATCGGAAAATCCTTCCTTGATGCTGGATTAGGCATGGTCCACAACAGACCTTACTCGCCTCGGAATTCCCGCCGCGGCAGGGGGAGGAGACCGATGAGAGTGCGTGTCGAGGGAGACTCGATGCTGCCCGCCCTGCGCCCCGGGGACTGGCTCTGGGTACGGCGGGGCGCCGCCGTACGGCAGGGCGGCCTCGTCGTCGCCCGGCTGCCGGACGACCCGGAGCGGCTGATCGTCAAGCGCGCCGCCTGGCGCCAGGACGACGGGCGGTGGTGGCTGGAGAGCGACAACCAGCGCGCCCCGGGCCGGCGCGACAGCTGGGACTTCGGCGCCCTGCCGCCCGAGCTGCTGGTCGGCGGGGTGGTGCTGCGCTACTGGCCGCTGACCTTCTTGCGCGCCCGGTAGGCCGCCACGTTGGCCCGGCTGGCGCACCGCTCGGAGCAGTAGCGGCGTGAGCGGTTGGAGGAGGTGTCGAGGTAGGCACGGCGGCACGGCGCGGCCTGGCACAGGCCCAGCCGGTCCACCCCGAGGTCGGTGACGATGGTGGCCAGGCCCATCACCGCGCCCACGGCGTACTGGTCGGCCATCCGCCCGCCCTCGGTGAGGTGCAGGTGCCAGCGCTCGCCGTCGTGGCCCGAGATCTGCGGCTGGACGGGATGCTGGATGAGCAGCGAGTTGAGCCGGTCGACGACCGCCTGCTCGTCGCCGAGCGCGGCGGTCTCGAACACGGCCACGAGCTCCTCGCGCAGGTCGCGCAGGGCGTCGAGGTCGCTTCGCATGATGCGGCAACCGGGGCGGTAGCGGTTGCCCTCTTCGAGGACGGACCGGAGCCCGTCCATTCCGGTCAGTCGGTCGGGGCTGTTGATGAGCAGCACAGCCAGCTCGGCGTAGGAGGTCAGATCCACCGGTGGTCCGTCTTTGCTGTAAGCGATGTGCAGGGGTTCGAGTATTACACGCTGTCACGGCCGCCACCATGCGAAACAAACTAAGCGCTATCTGTCACCATTCGCGGCCCGTCGATGTGGCAGAATCGAGCGACGGGTGACCCCCGAACCCTCCGGACGAGTGTTTCCGGCAAGCAGGCCCCGGGCTGCCACCGAAGCCGGGCCGGGCTGCTTCCGCACCGTCCACGTAGGAACAAGTCCTTCCGTCCGACTTAACCACAGGGGTCGCTTTGGCCGTCACGCCATCCTCGCTTTCCGTCGAATCTCCCGACCGCCTCGATCTCGACCCGGCGTTCGCCCTGCACCGCGGCGGGAAGATGGAGATCCGCTCCACCGTCCCGGTCCGCGACGCCGCCGACCTGGCGCTCGCCTACACCCCCGGCGTGGCCCGGGTCTGCAGCGCCATCGCCGAACGCCCCGAGCTCGCCGACGACTACACCTGGGTGCCCAACGTCGTCGCCGTCGTCTCCGACGGCACCGCCGTCCTCGGCCTCGGCGACATCGGCCCGGCCGCCGCGATGCCGGTCATGGAGGGCAAGGCCCTGCTGTTCAAGCAGTTCGCCGGGGTCGACGCGGTGCCGATCTGCCTCGACTGCACCGACGTCGACGCGCTGGTCCAGACCGTCGCCCGGCTGGCGCCCTCCTTCGGCGGCGTCAACCTGGAGGACATCAGCGCGCCCCGCTGCTTCGAGGTCGAGGCCCGGCTGCGCGAGCTGCTCGACATCCCCGTCTTCCACGACGACCAGCACGGCACCGCCATCGTCGTGCTCGCCGCGCTGCGCAACGCCGCCCGGCTCACCGGCCGCTCCCTGGGCGAGCTGCGGGCCGTCGTCGCCGGGGCCGGCGCCTCAGGCGTCGCGGTCAGCCGCATGCTGCTCGACGCCGGGATCGGCGACCTCGCGGTCGCCGACTCCGGCGGCCTGATCCACGACGGCCGCGACCGGCTGAACCCGGTCAAGGAGGCCCTGGCCCGCGACACCAACCGCGCCGGCCTGCGCGGCTCCACCGAGGACGCCCTGGCGGGCGCCGACGTGTTCGTGGGCCTGTCGGGATCGACCGTCTCCGAGGAGGCCGTCGCCTCCATGGCGTCCGGCTCGATCGTCTTCGCGCTGTCCAACCCGACGCCCGAGATCTACCCGGAGATCGCCGCGAAGTACGCCCGGGTGGTGGCGACCGGCCGCTCCGACTTCCCCAACCAGATCAACAACGTGCTGGCCTTCCCCGGCGTCTTCCGCGGGGCGATCGACGTCCGCGCCACCGCGATCACCGAGAACATGAAGGTCGCCGCGGCCGAGGCACTGGCGGCGGTGGTCGGCGACGACCTCGCGGCCGACCACGTCATCCCCAGCCCGTTCGACGAGCGGGTCGCCCCGGCGGTCACCGCCGCGGTCGCCGCGCAGGCCCGGCTCGACGGGGTCGCCCGCCGGTAGACCCCCGGCGGTCCCCTCGACACGACGCCCTCCGCCCGACCGGCGGGGGGCGTCGCGCGTTGTACGCGTCGTGCGCGCTGTACGGCCTCGGCCGACGTTCCCCCTTCGGCCGTGTCCCCCTCAGCGGTGATCCCCCATCGGCCGGTGTCCCCTTCAGTTGACGCTCTTCTTCGGCGGATGCTCCCCTTCGGTGGATGTTCCCCGGAATCCCTAAAAGTCGGTAACGGAACGTGCTATAAACAGAGCGCTCCGTCACTATCCCGGCAAGACGTGCGGGAGGGGCGGACACCGGCACGGGGTGCGAACCCTCCCGGCGCCCCCGCGGTGCCCACGCCGTGCCCGTCCGGCACCCGCGCCGTGCTCCCGTGGCCGTCTCCGCGGCGCGCGGCACGTACGGCGCGCACGGGTGCTCAGCGGTGCTCACGGCAGGAGAGCGATGACACACCGGCCCGACCACTCACTTCGGCGGCTCATGGCAGAGGCGGGGTTCATCCGCCCGAGGCCGTCCCGCGGGGCCGACGCCCCCGGGCAGGAGTTCCCCCATACCTGGCAGGAGGCGATCACGACCGTGACGGCACTGTGGCACGGAGACGTGGAGAGACGCAGGTTCCTGATCGACTCGGCCTTCGCGGTCGGGGCGGGCTCGACCGGCGCGCTGCGCTGGCTGACCCTCCCGCTGGAGTCCGCCCCCGCCGCGGGCGGCCACCGGCGGGTGGGCACGGCCGACATCGCGGCCATCCGGGAGGTGACCCGATCCTTCGGCGAGCTGGACAACAGGTTCGGCGGCGGCCGGATCCGCCCCGCCGTCGTCAGGTACCTCGACACCGCGGTCGCCCCGCTGCTGTCGGACGGCTCCTACGGCGAGACCACCGGCCGGGCCCTGGCGTCCGCCGCGGCCGAGCTGACCCGGCTGGCCGGGTGGATGGCCTACGACCTGGAACGGCACGGCCTGGCCCAGCGCTACCTCATCCAGGCGCTCCGGCTGGCCAGGGAGGCGGGCGACCACGGCCTCGGCGGGGAGATCCTCGCCGGGATGAGCCACCAGGCGGTGTACGTCGGGCAGCCGGCGCACGCCCTCGACCTCGCGCGGGCCGCCCAGCTCTCGGCCCGCCGCGCCGGGATCTTCACCCTGCTCGCCGAGGCGCACGTGATGGAGGCGCACGCGCACGCCGTCAAGGGCGACCGTACGGCGTGCGCCGCGTCGCTGCACGAGGCCGAGCTGGCCTTCGACCGCCGCCGGGGCGGCGACGAGCCCGGCTGGATCTCCTACTTCGACGAGGCGTACCTCGCGGCGAAGTTCGCCCACTGCTTCCGCGACCTGGGCGACGGCCCGGCCACCGTACGGCACGCCACACGGTCGCTCGACATGGACGGGCGGTACGTGCGGGGGCGGATGTTCAACCTGTCCCTGCTCGCGGCGGGATGGCTGCGCAGCGGCGACCTGGAGCAGGCGTGCTCGGCGGCGGGGGAGGCGCTGGAGCTGTCACGCGACCTCCAGTCGGCGCGCAGCCGGTCGTACGCGGACGACCTGCGGCGGAGGTTCGCGCCGTTCGCGGGGGAGAGCGTGGTGAGGGAGCTGGGGGAGCTGGGGGAGCTGGGGGAGCGGACCGGGAGCACGGCCGTCTGAAAAGACTGAGGGGCCCGGCAAGAGCCGGGCCCCTCAGGTGGAGCAGGTGAGCTTGAGGTTTGGACCCCCTAGCTCAGGTGATCGTCAGACTTACTTGACGATCGAGCCGGACCACACAGCGTTGGCCTGGTTGTAGACCGTCGCGGTCTCACCGTCGAAGTACGGGGAGGTGCTCAGGTCGTAGCGGCCGTTCTTGTCCTGGTCGCCGAACAGGCTGGTGACGCCGTTGACGTAGCCGAGACGCTTGGTGTTGCTGTACTTGATGAGCCACGGAGCGCCGTCGGCACCCGGGGTCATCGAGCACTTCAGGCCCACGTGCTCCTCGACCTTCTCGGCCGCGGAGACGTACACCTTGGCGGAGGTGGTGCCGTAGCACCACTTCGGCGTGACACCGGTGAAGGCCTTGTTGCCGTCGGGGTGCGCGTCGGCCGGGTAGCCGAACACGAACACCTTCTGGCCGGTCTTCTGGTTCCAGGCCACACCCTGGCCACCGACGTTGTCGCCGAGCTTGCCGGCGTCCTTGATGAAGCCGTCGAACACCCAGTAGGTGTTCTTGAAGTACTTCTGGGAGGTGCCCGGCTTCACCCACTTCTGGACGAAGTAGTGGGTGACGAAAGCGTTGGTCTTGTCGTCAACGTTGACGGTGCCGGGGAACTTCGCCGGGTTCTTCTGGTGGGCCTCGTAGTACTTGATGGCCTCGTTGTAGGTCAGCGGCTCGACCTCGGGCTCGCCCAGCTTGTTGCCGTTGCCGGGGCCGACCTTGGCGGCCTTGTACTGCGCCTCGGTGACCTCAACGCGCTCGAGCACCGCGCCGGGGTAGTCCGGGCCGGCGACCTGCGGGGCGCCGTCCTTGCCCTCGGAGTAGCAGTCGCCGAGGTTGAGCTGGCACTTCTCGAAGTCAGCCTTCGAGATCTCGACCGGCTTGACTTCCTTCTTGCCCTCGAACTTGGCGTAGTCGGCCTTGGAGACTTCCTTGGCCGAGCCGCCACCGATCTGGACACCGTTGTAAACGGTCACGAACGCGTAGTCGCGGTCGCGGTCGTTGAACACGGAGTAGTCGTAGTGCGTGAAGGCGGTCTTGCCGACGTAGACGCCGAAGGGAGCCTTGCCCTGGTAGTAGGCCGGGACGAAGACCCACTTGTTCATGACGCTGCCGTTGGCCTTGTCGTCGTAGACGCAGTGGCCGGCGGTGGCGACGAGGTTGTGGTACTTCGACTGCACCGAGGTGGCGGAGCACCACTTCAGGCTGCCGTCGGGGGCCTCGAAGAACACCTTGCCGATGGTCTTCGGCAGGTTGATGTTCTTGACCTTGGCCGCGGTCTTCTTCTCCTCGCCGATGGGGGCGGCGAGACCCGGCTTGCCGTCAGCGGTGTAACCGCCACCGGCCTTCAGCTGCGGGGTGGCCTTGGTCTCCCAGGTGTAGGGAGTGGCCTTGGCCAGGTTGATCGTGTCGCCGTTCTTCGCGAGCCAGAACTCGGCCACGTCCTGCGCAGCAGGAGCGTCCTTGGCCATCGTGTCGGAGGCCCAGTCGGGAGCGGCGTTGGCGGTACCGGCGAGGCCGGCGGCCAGCAGGCCGGAGGCGAGGACGACGCCACCGGCGGGGAGGAGGATGCGCTTCAAGGGAAACTCCTTGGTCTGATGTGGAACGCTTCTTGCGTCCCATGCGTCAGTAAAGGGATAGCCAGAAACATACAGGGCGGATCTTGTGAATCGGAAGCCGCTTTGGTGGGTAAGAAGGGTATGAGCGGCGCCGAGACCGTTCTGTTACCTTCGCCGCGCGATGAAACCGTTGTGACGGTTGGGGTTTGCCGGACCTGTTTCCGCAGATAGTCATGATCTCGTCGCGGACGTGCTCCAAGCGGGGTGAGTGTCCGGTCGCGGAACGTGATCATGTCAATGTGACGCAGATCACATGGAACCGATGGCACCGAATCCGGCCGAACCACGTCTAACGCGCCCGATCCCCACCCCGAGCGGACCTCCAACCCCCGAGATCTTGCCTTTTGGCTCTGCGTGGATCGTCCTCTATATAGCTGAAAGTCCGCTTTCTGTGGAGGGGTGGCCCGATCCCGCTCCTCCCGGACGCCGCCGTGGAACCCCCGGATCCCGCCCGGAGCCCCGGAATCCGCCGGAAAACCGGGAAACCCGTCGTGCAACCCCCGTAAACGCCGACGGGACCTGGCAGAGATCTCTGCCAGGTCCCGTGGATGGGGTGGAGAAGCGTCCTCAGAGCCCGCCAGGGGCTCTGAGGGACGGACGGCCTACCGGTACAGCTCGCCGTTCGGGCCGACGATCTTGCCGGACCATACGTTGGCGGCCTGGCGGTAGATGTCGGCCGTCTCGCCGTCGAAGTACGGCGAGGTGATCAGGTCGTAGCGGTCGTTCTTGTCCTGGTCGCCGAAGAGGCTGGTGACGCCGTTGACGTAGCCGAGACGCCGGCCGCTGCTGTACTGCGTCAGCCACGGACCGCCGTCGGCGCCCGGGGTGAAGGAGCCCTTGAGGCCCATGTGCTCCTCGACCTTGTGCTCGGGGGAGACGTAGACCTTGCCGGACGGCTTGCCGTAGATGTACTTGGGCGTCACGCCGCTGTAGGGCTTGTCGCCGTCGGGGTGCGGGGCCGCGGGGTAGCCGAAGGCGTAGACGGGCTTGCCGGTCGGCTGGTTCCAGGTGACGCCCTGGCCGCCGACGTTGTCGCCCAGCGCGCCGACGTCCTTGGACCGCAGGACGTAGTAGCGGCCGCCGCCGCCCCACTTGGGACCGGTGAACTTCTGGAAGTCACCCCGGCTGACCTGCTTGATGCCGTCGAAGGCCACGCCGTTGAAGACGGTGACGAAGGCGTAGTCCTTGTCGTAGTCCTCGTAGTTGGCGAAGTCGTAGTGGGTGTAGGCGGTCTTGCCGACGTAGATGCCCCACGGCACCTTGCCCTGGTAGTAACCCGGGACGAAGACCCACTTGCTCATCGTGTCGCTGTTGGTCTCCGGGTCGTAGACGCAGTGACCGGCGGTGGCGACGAGGTTGCGGTACTTCGACTGGATCGAGGTGGCCGTGCACCAGCGGTACTGGCCGTTGACGACGAAGAACACCTTGCCGACCGTGCGGGGCAGGTTGACGTTCGTGACGCGGCCCTGGGCCGGCCTCTCCGAGCCGGTCGGGCCGACGCTGCCGGGGCGCCCGTCGGCGGAGAAGCCGCCGCCCGCCTTCATCTTCACGCCGCCGGGGTCGGGATTGTAGGCCGTGGCCCTCTTGAGGGCGGCGAAGTTCGAGGCGGCCCAGAAGTTGATGACCGAGACGGCCGAGGCGCTGTTGGTCGCCATGGAGTCGGTGGCCCAGTCGGGGGCTGCCTGGGCGGTGCCGGCCGTGCCACCGGCCAGCAGGCCGAGAACGAGCGCGGCGCCGCCGAGGGGGAGGAGGGAACGCTTCACAGACATGCTCCTTGTGCTGCACCGTTTTCCGGATGATCCGGAAACTGCGGGAAGACAAGGAAGAAACCTACCAAGATCCCGCAGGCGGAGGGGGCGGATCCCCCTCATCCGCCCCTTCGGGACTCAGCTCGCGGTCTGGTGCGCGGCCCAGTGGTAGACGACGTATGTCGAGGCCATGAAGTACGGCGAGGAGATGCGGTCGTACTTCTTGTCGGTGTCGGTGTCCCAGGCGAAACTGTTGACGCCGTTGAGGTAGCCGACGCCGTTGGCGGGGTCGTAGTAGACCAGCCAGGGGCCGCCGCTGGCCCCGGCGGTGAACCCGCAGCGGAACGCGATGCCGCGGTCCACGAGGCGGGCCGGGGCGTTGGCCCGGTAGGTGCGCCCGTCGCACCGCTTCATCGTCCGCCCGTCGTACGGCCTGCTGCCGTCGATCTGCGGGGCCGCGGGGTAGCCGAAGGCGAAGGTGGACAGGCCGACGCCGCGGTTGACCATCAGTCCCTGCCCGCCGACGTTGTCCTCCAGCGCGCCGACGTCCTCCATCGTGTAGGCGCCGGCGGTCTTGCCGGGCTTCCAGCGGAACCCGTCGTGCACGGTGATGAACGCGTAGTCGTAGTCGTAGTCGCCCTGGGCGATGAACTTGGAGTGCAGGTTGAGCGTGTGACCGACGTAGATGCCGTACGGGGTGCCGCCGTCGGCGTAACCGGGGATGAAGATCCAGTACTCGGCGAACCTGTCCTGCTTGGCGTCATAGGTGCAGTGCGCGGCCGTCGCGACCAGCCGGTGGTTGGCGGCGGCCACCGACGAGGCGGAGCACCAGTAGTCCTTGTCGCCGATCCGGAAGAAGACCTTGCCGACGGTGATCGGGTTGCCGCCGGTCTGCTGCTTCTTCTTCGGGAAGCTGGGGCTGATGACGGAGGACGTGGCGTCCTTGGTCGTCTTCGCGCTCCCGGCGGTCGTTCCGGCCGCGGGGACGGCGGCGCCTCCGGCGGGAATGGGCATCCCGCCTGCGGCCGTCGCGGTGGCGCTCGCCGTCGCGCTGGACGCCGGGGACGCCGACGCGCTGGAGGTGGAGCCGCCGCTGGGCTTGACCTCGGGGGTGGCGGGCGTGTTGTCCTGGGCCTTCTTCAGCCGGTCAGGGTTCCAGTACTCCGCGATCCGCTTCATGTCCGCGTCGGTCTTGGTCAGCGTGACGGAGGTGATGCCGTTGGGCGTGCCGGCCCAGGGGGAGGCCACCGCGTCCGCTCCCGCGCTCCCGGCGAACGCGGACGCCAGCGTCACGCAGGCGGCGAACAGCGCACCGAGCGTGGCGGTGAGCCGCCGGACGCGGGAGGACATGAAGGGCTTCCTTCCGGGGGGACGGAGCTGGGGGCGGAGGGACTGGGGAGGCGGTGAAAAACTATTTTTCCAGATCAATTTGGTTTTGGGCAGGTCGGCCAACCGATTCGCTCTGGCCCGGTCGCCCTGTCAGCCTGCCGCCGGGCGCATAAGCGCTCCGTCAAGACCCGGGAGACCCGGAAGGGCCGGGGCTTGCGCACCCGGCCCTTCCGCTGCTTCGCACCGCGAGGACTAGGAGGGGAGCTTCCCGGTCCAGAGGTTGGCGGCGTGCTTGTAGATGGCGGCGGTCTCACCGTTGAAGTACGGCGTGGTCGTCCGGTCGTAGCGGTCGTTGTTGTCGCTGTCGACCGTCAGGCTCACGACGCCGTTGAGGTAGCCGATCCGCTTGCTGTTCGAGTACCGCAGCAGGAAGGGGCCGCCGCTGGCGCCGGGGGTGAAGGCGCACTTGATGGCCTGCTGCTCCTGGGCCTTGTACTTCGAGACCACGGGGGCGGCCACGGTCGTGCCGTAGCACCACTTCATGGTCTGGCCGCTGTAGGGGCGGCTGCCGTCGGGGTGGCCCTGGGTCGGGTAGCCGAAGGTGAAGACCTTCTTGCCCAGCTTCTGGTTCCAGGCCACACCCTGGCCGCCGACGTTGTCACCCAGGCGGCCGGCGTCGGTCACGTACGTGATGTAGTAGCGGAAGATCGTGTACTTCGCGGACGAGGTCTTCGCGATGTACTTGATCACGAAGTAGTGGGTGACCGTGTAGTTGCCCCGGCGGTCGATCTGCTTGACGCCCGGACCCTTGTACGCCTCGTACTCGCTCTTGGTGAGCTGCTCGACGCGGGGCTCCAGGCGGGCGCCGGTCCTGGGCCACTTCTCCTGGTCCAGCTCCTGGCCGTGCAGGGTCACCTTGCCGTCGTGCAGGCCGAAGACCCGGCTGGCGGCCTTGTCCCAGGCGGCCTTGTCGGTCTCGACCGCGACGCCGATGGCGCCCTTGTACTGCGGGCCGACCTGGTCTTCCTTGTCGACGCCGTCGACCTTGCCGAGGCCGCCCTTCTTGGTCCACTCCTCGTAGGTCTGGCGGTCGACGGCCCTGGCGTCCTCGCGGCCCGCGCCGCCCTTGTCGACGTGCGCCTTGTAGGTCTTGTAGTCGACTTCCTTCTCGGGCTGCTGCTTGATGCCGTTGTAGACGTTGACGAAGGCGTAGTCGTAGTCGTAGTCCTCGAAGATCGTGAAATCGTCGTGGGTGTTGACCTTGGAGCCGACGTAGACGCCCCAGGGAGCCTTGCCCTGGTAGTAGCCGGGGATGAAGACGAAGTTGTCGTACGGCTTGTTGGTGTCGGTGTCGTACACGCAGTGGCCGGCGGTGGCGACCAGGTTGCGGAACTTCGACTGGATCGAGGTGCCGGAGCACCAGCGCTCCTGGCCCTTGTCGTCGACGAAGAAGACCTTGCCGACGGTGATGGGCAGGTTCACGTTCTTCGAACGGCCGGCGGTCTTGCCGCCCTCGCCGGTCGGGGAGATCTGGCCCGGCTTGCCGTCGGCGGCGGCCTTGGCGGCGCCGGTCTTCGTCAGCTTGGCCGAGATGGTGGAGTCGGCGGTGAAGGTCTTCGCCGACTTCAGCTTGGAGGGGGTCCAGTACGCCGCGATGGCCTTCGCGTTGCCGGACGGGGTGAGCGCGGCCGACTTGACGTCGGGCTTCGGCGCGGCCTGGGCGGTGCCCGCGAGAGGGGCCGCGATCATGGTGGCCGCGACGAGGGCGCCACCGGCGGGGAGGGCCAGGCGCTTGGCTCGGGAGTTCAATCTAGCTCCTTCTTTGTCATGAGTCGCTCGGGTTGACTCATGCATGCGTAAAGAGACAAGAGGAGACCGTACTCGGCAAAGATGGTTTAAAGAGACCGAAAGCGGACAGTCAAGGAGGACCGTTACGGGGTCGTTACCAAAACCATGGAACCGAAAGCCGCGAACCGGCGTCTGATCTACTTCCTCTTGATCGACTGCCTCGAAGTCGGCCGTACGCCGCGCTGAGCTGGGGCTGCGCGCCGCCGCCGCGACGGCGGAACGGTCCACGATCTTTTCCCGGAAGGTGCGTCGCCGCGAGACAGGAAGCGGCCGGGCGTTGTAGCATTCCCGCAGTTCAGAGCCTTGATCCATCCCCCCGGTCAGGCCGGTCACCTCGTTCCGGCCCGCCCACGCAACGCCGTCCTCGGGGGATTCCATGTCACGTCTCCACTGCCTGGCAGCCGCCGGTCTCGTCCTGATCTCCAGCACCGCCCTCACCACCGCCGCGGCGACCGCCGCCACCGCCGCGTCCGGAACCCGGGAGACCGGGATCGCGAGGACGCCCGGAGCCTCCTCGCTGAAACCCGTACCACCGCGGGTCCAGCGGATGCGGAACCGCAACGCCGCGCCGCCCCGGCGCAGGCGTCCCTGGAAGACCATCCGGATCGAACCGGCCGCACCACCCCGCGCCACCGACCAGCAGCGGCCCGCCGACCAGCAGCGTCCGTCCGCGACCGGCCAGCGGCCCCCCTCGGCCCGGCAGCGGCCGCCCGCGGCTCCCGTGGCGCAGCAGGGGCCCGCCGTCTCCCCGCAGTCCATGGCCGATCCGCGCAGGCCGGCGCCCCTGATGTCGCCGGAGAACATGCGGGTGCTCGTGCTGACCGTCACACCGGGGGAGCAGTTCTCGGCCTCCGCGGCGCGGTCCGCTCTGCTCGTCTGCGACCCGCCGCGCGGCTCGCACCCGCAGGGGGCCAGGGCGTGCGCGGAGCTCAGCATGGTCAACGGCGAGTTCACCGCGCTCCGGCCGCAGCCGGGGGTGGCGTGCACGATGCAGTACGACCCGGTCACCGTGACCGCGAGCGGCATCTGGGACGGCCGCAGCATCAGGTACCAGCACACCTTCGGCAACTCCTGCGTGATGCGGGCCAGCACCGGCTCGGTCTTCGCCTTCTAGGAGACGTCCGGACCCGAACCGAGGTGATCCGGATCCCGGAGAAGGGGATCCGGTTCCCATGAGTGCCTCGCGGCGCCCCGCGCCGTGAGGCGCCGATGCCCGAGGGCGTCGTGAACCCCCGGTGCCGCAGCGCACCGCAAGCCCCGGGTGAGGGCCGCGGAATCCCGAAACCGCGGGCCCCCGGACCACGAAGGGGCCCGGTCTCCACGGAGACCGGGCCCCTCGTCACGGCGGGCGGCCGAATGGCCTTGCGGCCGCCCGGCGGGGGTTTCGCGCCACCCCGTCAACCGGTCCAGCGGTTGGCCGCGGTCCTGTAGACCTTGTAGGTGTCGGTGTCGAAGTACGGCGAGGAGATCCTGTCGTAGCGGTCGTTCTTGTCGGTGTCCCACGCGACGCTGTTGACGCCGTTGATGTAGCCGGTCCGCGTGGAGTTCTTGTACTTCAGCAGCCAGGGACCGCCGCTGGCGCCCGCGGTGAAGGCGCACCTGAAGCCGACGTGCTCCTGGATGTTGTACTGCGGGGCCGCGGGCATGGCGGCCGCGGTGCCGTAGCACCACTTCATGGTGCGCCCGCTGAAGGGCTTGTCGCCGTTGGGGTGCAGGCCGGCCGGGTAGCCGAAGGAGAAGATGTCGTTCTTCACCTTCTGGTTCCAGGCGAAGCCCTGGCCGCCGACGTTGTCACCGAGCCGGCCGACGTTCTTGATGGCCGGCTTCCACTTCCCGTCGGTGCCCTTCTCCCAGTCGACCTTGTAGCCGGAGCTGACGTTGACGAACGCGTAGTCGAAGTCGTAGTCCTCCTTGACCACGAAGTCGTCGTGCGCGTTGAACCACTTGGCGGCGTAGATGCCGTACGGGTTCTTGCCGTTCCACGCCTGGTCCCCGTCCCAGTAGGAGGGGATGAAGACCCAGTTGTCGTAGAACTTGTTGCTCTTCACGTCGTAGACGCAGTGCGCCGAGGTGGCGACCAGGTTGCGGTACCTGCCCTGGATCGAGCTGCCGGAGCAGTACTTCCAGCTCTTGGGGTCCGCCGGGTTGGAGCCGGGCAGGGTGAAGAAGACCCGGCCGACGGTGTTGGGCAGGTTGACGCTCCTGCTCCTGGTGGACCTGCCGCCCTCCTGCCCGATCGGCGGGACCGATCCGGCCTTGCCGTCGGGCTGCCCGGCGGCCTTGGACGCCGTACCGCCCCTGACGCTCAGGTCGAGGTCGCGGGAGGCGTCGGTGGCCCGGCGCATCCGCTCCGGTGACCAGAAGGAGGTGGCCTCGACGGGGGTCTCCGAAGCGGAGGAACTCACCACGTCACTGGGGGGCGACGCGCTCGCCTGCGCGCCGGAGGTGGCGCCGATCACGCCGGTGACCATGAGGGCACCGGTGAGGGGGATCGCGAGGCGCCGTGCTCGGGGATTCAATGGAGCTCCTTTCGTTCTCGGCGAGGGTCGGGACTTCCGCTCGCCAGGAAAACGCTCGGAACGCTACTGAATTGATCAAGGCTTCGGCGATGAAATGACGCGAAAAAGTCTGAAATGGTTCCACGTGATGCGAAGGCGTTATGTGAATAGCGATTGGTTATGATTTGCCGAAAAGGTATATCCCCTGGTGGGGGTGCCTGTAAGGATCGCGCGGAATGGTCTGAAGCACCATCGTCACCACTGGCGGGAATTCGTTTCCCCGGTAACCGGGGGCACGTGAGTCGATTGGGGCGACGCGGTGCGGAACGCATGGGAAGGGGCGCGGTGCAAGGCGTGGGCGGCGCGGTGGTTCGGTTCAGATGCGGACGGGGCGGCGGTGCGAAGGCGGCGCGGAATGGAAAGACGCCGACCTGTGACCGCCCCGACGAGGGCGCCGAGACCTCCGTGACTCGATGATGGGACGCGGAGTGCACCACCCGTACGAAGGCGGCAGCGGCATGGCCGGCGAGCGAGACGACATCATCGAGACGGGACGGCCCGAGGGCGCCCGGCGGCGGACCGGGGCCGGGGCCGGGATCGCCGTACTGCTCGTGCTCGCGGCCGTGACGGTCTCCGGCCTGCTGTCCGGCCCCGAGCCCGGAGAGGTCCCGCCGTCCCCGCCGTCCAGGCCGTCCCCGTCGTCGGCGGCGCCCACCGGAGGGGCCTCCCCGGCCTTGTCCGACGATCCGGCGCCCAACGTGCTGCGTCCGCGGGCCCGGCACCGGGACGGCAGGGAGATCCTGGATCTCGTCTTCCCCGACGGCACCGCGGCCGAGCTGAGCTACCCGGCCGGGCTGGGCCTGGCGGAGCTGGGCGTACGGCCCGCGTACGGCGGATGGCCCGACGGGCGTCCCGGCCTGTTCCGGCTGCTCGTCGCCCCGTCCGGCGGGCCGGAACGGGACGGCTCGCCGATCCGGTCGATGGCGGAACGGGTCACCCTGTGGCCCCCGGTGAGCCCCGCCGAAGGCGACGTGCTGCTGTTCGACTTCGCCCCCTGGTACGTCGCGCTGCACGACTCCAAAGAGGGAATGGCCTTCGAGGACCGGCTCCTGTGGGCCCGTGGCCTGCGCGGCAGGACGACCGGGAACGGCTACCTGGTGCTGACGGCCGGGCCTCCGCTGCGGCTGGCCCGGCCCGGGGAGCTGTTCGGGGAGGAACCCGCGGGGCCGCAGCTGTGGTTCGGGGGCGCCAGGGAGACGCTGGTGGTGATGGCGCCGATGCCGGGTTGCGACGCCGGAAGGATCCGGATGGCGATGATCGGGGAGCGGCGCCGCTTCTCCGCCGAGACCTGCCGCGACGGGGTGTACGTCGCCGCCTCCGGCGAGCGCGGGCACGTCGAGCGGGTGATCGACGGCGTCCGGTTCCGGCCCGGCCGCACCCCGGTCCCGTGAGGAGCCGTCCGGCGCAGGCGACGCGGGCCGGTCGGCGGGTCCGGGTCGCCGCGTCCCGGTCTCGCCTGCCGGGTCGGACGACCCGCGTGTCCCGAAGGGTCTGCCGGGTCGGGCGGCCCGCATGTGCCGAAGGACCCGCCGGGCGGGCGGGGGTGCCGCGGGAGGCGCGGGCCGGAGGCGTAGGGTGCGGCCATGTTCGCCGTAACCGCCACACAGACCGACCCCGACAACCCCCTCGCCGGACTGACGCTCGGTGAGCGACCCGAACCCGAGGTCCCCGACGGCTGGACCACCGTCACGGTCCGGGCCGCCGCGCTCAACCATCACGACCTGTGGACGCTGCGGGGCGTGGGCATCCGCCAGGAGCGGCTGCCGATCATCCTGGGCTGCGACGCGGCCGGAGTCGACGAGGACGGCAACGAGGTCATCGTCCACGCGGTGATCGGGAACGGCCCCGACGAGACGCTCGACCCGAAGCGGTCCCTGCTGTCGGAGACGTACGACGGGACGTTCGCCGAGCGGGTGGCCGTGCCGCGGCGCAACCTGGTTCCCAAGCCCGCCGCGCTCGGGTTCGAGGAGGCGGCCTGCCTGCCGACCGCGTGGCTGACCGCCTACCGGATGCTGTTCGACAAGGCCGGTCTGGAGCCCGGCTCCACCGTGCTCGTCCAGGGCGCGGGCGGCGGCGTGGCGACCGCGCTGATCGCGCTGGGCCGCGCGGGCGGCTACCGGGTCTGGGCCACCAGCCGCTCGGAGGAGAAGCGGTCCCGCGCCCTCGACCTGGGCGCCGATCAGGTCTTCGAGAGCGGGGCCCGGCTGCCCGAGCGGGTGGACGCGGTGATGGAGACCGTCGGCCAGGCGACCTGGGACCACTCGCTGAAGTCGCTGCGGCCCGGCGGGCGGATCGTGGTCTCCGGCGCGACCAGCGGAGCGGTGCCGCCGGCCGACCTGAACCGGGTGTTCTTCCTCCAGCTCTCCGTGGTCGGCTCGACCATGGGCACCCGTGACCAGCTCGCCCGGCTCGCCCGGTTCCTGGAGCAGACCGGCGTCCGCCCGCCGATCGACCGGACGCTCCCGCTGACCGACGCCGCCGAGGGGTTCGCGGCCATGGAGAAGGGCGACCTCTTCGGGAAGGTCGTCTTCACCGCGGGAGGCTGAACCGGACAGGGTACGGCCGGCCACCGGGCGGGCCGTACCGAGCGGGACCGGCGGCGCGGCCGTCGCCCGCCGGCGCCGCCCCGGCACGTTCCGGACCCCGCGGGCCGTACCCGCGGGTCGATGCGCGGCTCAGCGCAGGGCGTCGCGGATGCGGCGGGCGGCGTCGTAGAGCGCGTCCTGCGCGGTGGCCAGGGTCTCCTCGGTCACCCGGCGGCCGGCCGCGTCGGCACGGACCTCCTCGGCGAACTCGGCCAGCATCTGCCCGAGCCGGGGGTCACCCGACGGGCCCTGCCCGGGGAAGCCCTCGGCCCAGAGGCGCTTCCACTCCTGCTTCCATTCCTGCTTCAGCTCGCCGGCGTGCCGCTGCCACTCCTGCTTCTGGCGCTGCCATTCGGTCTTCTGACGCTGCCACTCCTGTTTCTGGCGCTGCCACTCGGCCTTCTGCTCCCGCCACGCCTCGCGCTGGTTGCGCTGGTCGTCCGGGTGGTCGCGGTGGTCCCGGCGGCCCTCGCCCTGCTGTCCGGCGCCCTGCTGTCCGGCGCCCTGGCGCATGTCGCGTGCCATCTGGGTGAGCTCCTCGCGCAGCGAGCGGACCGTGTCTCGCACGTCCTCCTTGACCTCGCGGGCGATGTCGCGGACGGAGTCGGAGATCTCCTGCTCCAGGTCGGCGAGCTCGTCCATCCGGGCGTCCAGCTCCTCGCGGCCCCGGTCGGTGATCGTGAAGATCTTCTTGCCGTTCACCACCTCGTGGGTGACCAGGCCCTCCTCCTCCAGCCGGGCCAGGCGCGGATAGATCGTGCCGGGGGAGGGGGAGTACACGCCGAGGAAGCGGTCCTGCAGCAGCCGGATCACCTCGTAGCCGTGGCGGGGGCTCTCCTGGAGCAGTTTCAGCAGGTAAAGCCGGAGCCGTCCGTGACCGAAGACCGGGCTCATGCGCGTTCTCCCTTCAGAAGCGTGACGTCCGCGGTGACGGTGGCCGCCGACAGGGACGCCATGCCGCCGCCGAGCCTGCCGCCGAGCGTCCTGATCCCGGGCTGGCCGGACTCGGCGAGCCCGGCGAAGGCGCTGGCCAGCCTGCCGGAGGTGGAGCGGATCGTGACGTCGGCCTCGACGTCGTGCGGCAGGCGGAGCACGATGTCGCCGGAGACGCTGTGCAGCGTCACGTGGCCGGTCGGCGGGAGCTCCAGGTCGGCGGTGATCCGGCCGGAGACGGTGTTGGCGCGCAGCCGGCGGGGCGTGCCCTTGGCCACGGTCAGCTCACCCGAGACGCTCTTGACCGACAGGTCGCCCGCCAGGCCGCGGCTCTCGACGGAGCCGGAGACGGTGTCCGCGTGGGTCTCGCCGCTCACGCCGTCGAGCACGATCTCCCCGGAGACGCTCCTGACCGTGGTGCGGTTCTCGAAGCCGGTGACGACCGCGGAGGCGGAGACCACTCCCACGGCGATCGGGCACTCCCGGGGTACGGTCAACGTCAGCGTGGCCTCCCGGCGCCCGGACCGCAGCCAGCTCAGCAGGCCGTCCCAGGTGAGGTCGCCGTAGGCGACGGTGAGGGTGCCGTCGTCGTCGTGGGTGACGATCAACGGAGGGCTGTCGATGCCGGTGACGTCCAGGGTGGCGGGGCCGTCGCTGGCCAGTACCGCCAGTCTGCCCGCGACGATCCGGACGTTGAGCCCGCTGACCGCGTCGAAGGTGAGCTGTCCGGGTTTGTCGATGGTCCACTGCCGCATGTCGGTGACCTCCTTGAGAACACGATATGTCGCGTCGCCGACGGAGGTCAAGATATATCGCGTCGAAACCGGTCATTTCCGTCGTCGGTGCCCGGCAGGTCCATCATCCACCGAACCCGCCCGCCCCTCCGCCGGAAGCGTGCTCACCGCCGTTCCGGCCGGGAACCGTCCGCCGGAAGCCGTGCTCACCGCCCATCCCGGGAACCCGTCCGCCGGAAGCTGTGCTCACCGCCCACCCCGGGGAAAGGCCGCCGGAGGCGCGTTCGCCGCCCGTCCGGATCGCGGCCGGCCGGGTCAGTCGTCCTCGTCGTCCAGCCGGGCGAGCCAGGTGGCCAGCCGCTCCACCGGGGTCTCGAACTCCGGGTTCAGGTCGACGAACTCGCGCAGCCGGTCGGCCAGCCAGGCGAGGCTGACCTCCTCCTCGCCACGGCGGGCGGCGAGCTCCTCGATGCCGCGATCGGTGAAGTACATCGTTCTCCTCGAAGGTGGAAAGGGGCGGTAACGGGGAAGTCCCCCGCACGGAGCATGCGGGGGACTTCCGGGAAGCGGTGCCCGGTTCCGGCCCCGCCTCCTCCGGGAATCCGGCGGGAGACGGGGCCGGCCGGGTTCGCGGCCTGAGCCGGGACGGCCGGGCTGCGACCTGGGCCGGGACGGCGATCAGCCGAAGACCTGCGCCAGGATCTGCTGCAGCTCCCGCTCGTGCGCCGAGTGCGAGCCGGTCGCCGGGGAGGAGTTGGCCCTGCGGGAGACCCGCCGGATCGGACGCCCGCCGAACACGTCGGGCTTCTCCGCCATCTTCAGCGTCAGGAACGGCCACGGCCCCATGTTGAGCGGCTCGTCCTGCGCCCAGACCAGCTCGACGCCGTCGCCGTAGCGCGCCAGCTCCGTCGCGAGCGGGTTCGTCGGGAACGGGTAGAGCCGCTCCAGGCGGACGATCGCCACGTCGTTGCGGCCCTGCGCGTCGCGCGCCGCGGCCAGGTCGTAGTAGATCTTGCCGGAGCAGAGCACGACCTTGCGGACGTCGCCCGGGTTCACCGTGGCGTCGCCCAGCACCGGCCGGAACGCCCCCGAGGTGAAGTCGGAGACCGATGAGACCGCCGCCTTGTGCCGCAGCAGCGACTTGGGCGTGAACACCACCAGCGGGCGGTGCCGGTTCGACTTCGCCTGCCAGCGCAGCAGGTGGAAGTAGTTGGCCGGCAGGGTCGGCTGGGCCACGGTCATGTTGTCGTAGGCGCACATCTGCAGGAAGCGCTCGATGCGGGCCGACGAGTGGTCGGGGCCCTGGCCCTCGTAGCCGTGCGGCAGCAGCAGGGTCACGCCGGAGCGCTGGCCCCACTTCTGCTCGCCGGCGGTGATGTACTCGTCGATGACGGACTGCGCGCCGTCGACGAAGTCACCGAACTGGGCCTCCCAGCAGACCAGCGCGTCGGGACGCTCCACGCTGTAGCCGTACTCGAAGCCGAGGGCGGCGTACTCGCTGAGCAGCGAGTCGTAGACGTAGAACTTCGTCGTGCCCTGGTTGAACGTCTTGAGCGGGGTGTGCTCCTCGCCGGTGAGGCGGTCGACCAGCACGGCGTGCCGCTGGGTGAAGGTGCCGCGCCGGGAGTCCTGGCCGACCAGGCGGACCGGGTGGCCGTCGATCAGCAGCGAGCCGAAGGCCAGGGTCTCGCCCGTGCCCCAGTCGACGCGGTCCTCGGCGACCATCTGGCCGCGGCGCTGCAGCACCGGCTGCAGACGCGGGTGGACGGTGAAGCCCTCGGGGAGGTTGAGCTGGGTGTCGACGATCCGCTTGACGGTCTCCTCGGAGACGGCCGTCTGGACGTCGTCGTGGGACCACTCGATGCTGCCGTCGACGTCGACCGGGCGGGTGAACTCGCCGGTCGCCTCCTTGTCGACCTCGCGGGTCTCGGCGAAGGCGTTCTCCAGCTTGGCCTGGTAGTCGCGGAGCGCGCCCTCGGCCTCCTCCACCGTGATGTCGCCCCGGCCGATCAGCGCCTCGGTGTAGAGCTTGCGGATGGAGCGCTTGGCGTCGATCAGGTCGTACATCAGCGGCTGGGTGAAGCTCGGGTTGTCGGTCTCGTTGTGACCGCGCCGCCGGTAGCAGATCAGGTCGATGACGACGTCCTTGCGGAACGCCTGGCGGTACTCGAACGCCAGCCGCCCGACCCGGACCACGGCCTCGGGGTCGTCGCCGTTGACGTGGAAGATCGGCGCCTGGACCATCCGGGCGACGTCGGTGGCGTAGACCGACGACCGGGACGAGGCCGGGGAGGTGGTGAAACCGACCTGGTTGTTGACCACGATGTGCACGGTGCCGCCGGTGCGGTAACCGCGCAGCTGCGACAGGTTCAGCGTCTCGGCCACCACGCCCTGGCCGGCGAAGGCCGCGTCGCCGTGGACCAGCACCGGAAGGACGGTGAAGCCCTCCTCGCCGCGCTCCAGGAGGTCCTGCTTGGCGCGGACCACGCCCTCCAGGACCGGGTCGACCGTCTCCAGATGGGAGGGGTTGGCCACGACCGAGGTCTTGAGCTTGGAGCCGTCGGCGGAGACGAAGTCGCCGCGGGCGCCCAGGTGGTACTTCACGTCGCCGGAGCCGTGGGCGCTGCGCGGGTCGATGTTGCCCTCGAACTCGCCGAAGATCTGGCCGTAGGACTTGCCCACGATGTTGGCCAGGACGTTCAGGCGGCCGCGGTGGGCCATGCCGACGACGGCCTCGTCGAGCTTGTCGTCGGCGGCGGCGCTCAGCACCGAGTCGAGCAGCGGGATCAGCGACTCGCCGCCCTCCAGCGAGAACCGCTTCTGGCCGACGTACTTGGTCTGCAGGAACGTCTCGAACGCCTCGGCGGTGTTCAGGCGCTCCAGGATGCGCAGCTGCTCGTCCCGGTCGGGCTTGGCGTGCGGGCGCTCCACCCGCGCCTGGATC
Organism: Streptosporangium sp. NPDC048047; assembly: GCF_040653115.1. Lineage (NCBI taxonomy): Bacteria > Bacillati > Actinomycetota > Actinomycetes > Streptosporangiales > Streptosporangiaceae > Streptosporangium > Streptosporangium sp. NPDC048047. The sequence continues at coordinate 73,078 of NZ_JBEZNH010000015.1, forward strand.
CAGGCCCGCTCCTCGGGGTTCTGGATGTGCATGTACTCCACGCCGATGGTGCGGCAGTAGGAGTCGCGCAGCACGCCGAGGATCTCGCGCAGCCGCATCAGCGGGCGGCCGCCGAAGCCGCCGGTGGCGAACTCGCGCTCGAGGTCCCACAGGGTCAGCCCGTGCGACTTGATGTCGAGGTCGGGGTGCTTGCGCTGCTTGTACTCCAGCGGGTCGGTGTCGGCCATGAGGTGGCCGCGGACCCGGAAGGCGTGGATCAGCTCGATGACCCGGGCGGACTTGGCCACGTCGTCGTCGTGGGTGGCCGAGATGTCCTGGACCCAGCGGACCGGCTCGTAGGGGATGCGCAGGGCCTCGAAGATCTCGTCGTAGAAGCCCTCCTCACCCAGGAGCAGGCGGTGGATCTGGCGCAGGAAGTCGCCCGACTGGGCGCCCTGGATGATCCGGTGGTCGTAGGTGCTGGTGAGCGTCATGACCTTGCTCACCGCGAGCCGGGAGAGCGTCTCGGGGGAGGCGCCCTGGTACTCGGCGGGGTACTCCATCGCGCCGACGCCGATGATCGTGCCCTGGCCCGGCATCAGGCGCGGCACCGAGTGGACGGTGCCGATCGTGCCGGGGTTGGTCAGGGAGATCGTGGTGCCCGCGAAGTCCTCGACGGCGAGCTTGCCGCCCCGGGCCTTGCGGACGATCTCCTCGTAGGCGACCCAGAACTGGCGGAAGTCCATGTTCTCGGCGCCCTTGATGGACGGCACGAGGAGCTGGCGGGTGTCGCCCTTCTGGATGTCGATCGCCAGGCCGAGGTTGACGTGCTCGTGCTTGACCAGCACCGGCTTGCCGTCGACCTCGGTGTAGGAGAAGTTCATCTCCGGCAGGGCCGCGAGGGCCTTGACGACCGCGAAGCCGATCAGGTGTGTGAACGACACCTTGCCGCCGCGACCGCGCGACAGGTGGTTGTTGATCACGATGCGGTTGTCGATGAGCAGCTTCGCCGGGACCGCGCGGACGCTGGTCGCCGTGGGCACGTGGAGGCTGGCCTCCATGTTGGACGCCGTACGGGCGGCGGCCCCCCTGAGTCGGACTTCCTCGGCGCCGGCGGCGGGCACGCTCGTCTCCTGCTTGGTCTTGGCCGCCGGGGTGGTCGTGGCGGCCGCTGGGGCCGCCGCCTTCGGCGCGGGGGCTGCCGGTGCGGGGGCCGGGGTCGCCGGGGCCGCAGCCGGGGTGGGGGTGGCGGGCGCGGCGGCGGCCGTGCCCGGGGGCGCGGCACGACCGGCCCCGGAGTCAGGGGTGTAGTCGGCGAAGAAGTTCCACCAGGCCCGGTCGACGGACTCGGGATCCTGGAGGTACTTCTGATACAGCTCGTCGACCAGCCATTCGTTCTGACCAAAGGCTGCCAGCGGGTTTGTCCGCGACGACTCAGACGACACGGCGGAAATCGCCCTCTTCCGCAGATCGGCGTTGATGATGTTGATGATGGAGAACCGGTCCAAGGCTACTCGCCCGGACCCGGACCTGCGCCATTCCGGCGGCACCTCGCCGCCCGACCTTCCCAGGGTAGTCGAAAACGGTCACGCCCGAGGGCTCTGTCCGGGAGATGCGATCCTCGTCACTCGTCGTCGGCCGGTCCGGGCCGCCTGCCGCCCGCCGGACCGGATCATTCGCCATCGGCCGGGCCGACGATCCTCGTCCCGACGCGCGCGCCGGGGCTGACGGCCCGCAGGAGCCCGGCCAGCTCGTCGCCGGCGGCGGTCAGCTCCCCGATCGTCATGGGTTCGAGCCGCTCCAGCAGGAACAGCGCGTCGGTCGTCTCCTCGGTGATCCGGGTCCGCACGCACTGACGCCAGTTCCAGCGGCGGCAGGTGACGCCGCGGTCGTCGCGCCAGACCACCTCGCCGATCTCGGGGTGGTCGACGGCCGGCTCGCCCCGGTCGGTCGTCTCGAACGGCTCGTCGCCTTCGGCCCGGACCAGCCTGGCCGCCCCCTCGTAGCGGCCGAGGTCCTCGCCGCCGATCGGCAGGCCGTACCGGACGCTGACCGCGTTGTAGGCGTCGACCGCGAGGTTGACCTCCGGCAGCGGCATCCGCCGGACCAGCGCGTCCACCGACGGCCGGGTCCGCTGCGGTTTGGCCCCGAAGGCGCGGTAGGCCTCCCGCCACGCCTCGATCCTCGGGTCTCCGGCCGGTACGGCGTCGCGGGCGGCCTCGGCCAGCCAGTCCCGCGACCGGTCGTCGGTCGGGCCGTTGCGCAGGCCGTACACGCCCATGACCAGGACCGCGAAGTCGGGCCGCAGGGAGGTGACGGAGGGGTCCACCCGGATGTCGTCGATCACGGGCCCAGTTTAGGCGGGACGGCGGGGACGGTCCGCGGACGTGGAACCGGCCCCTCCGCGGCGGGTGCGCCGCCGGGGAGGGGCCGGGGATCGGGGAGGGCGAGGGACGCTCAGCGGCAGGGGGAGCCGTTGAGGAGGAACCGCTCGGGGGCCGGGTCGGCGCCCGGGGCGGACTTCCCGTTGAACCCGAAGGTGACCGACCCGCCGGGGGCGATCTTCTTGTTCCAGCTCAGGTTCCGCGCGGTGACCGCCGCGCCCTTCTGGTCGACCTCGGCGCTCCAGGCACCGGTGATCTTCCGGCCGCCGACGAAGGACCACTTCAGCGTCCAGCCGTCGATCGCCTTCGTGCCGGTGTTGCGGAGGGTGACCTGGGTGGTGAAGCCGTCGGGCCAGGCACCGTGCCGGGTGTAGGAGACCTCGCAGGAGGCCGCGGGGGCGTCGTCGGCGACGAAGGCCGCCACCCAGGCCAGCGGGGCGTTCCAGTTGATGGTCAGCTCGTTGGTCGACCACGACTCGATGTCGTCGATGTAGCAGAACTGCGGGGCGCAGCCGCGCAGTTTGGCCTGGGCGGTCGGGTCCTGCAGGCCGGAGTTGGGGCCGCCGGCCAGGGTGCCGCGCGGCGGGTTGGGCAGGGACGGGTCGAGCTGGTGGGAGTACCAGCGGCTGTGCTGGTTGTGCGAGGCGACCTCGCCGTAGCCGGTGACGTACGACTGGTTGAGCGCGTTGCGGCCGAGGATGTAGTCCATCGTCTCGACCGCTCCGTCGCGGTACTTCGCCTCGCCGCTCAGGTCGTGGGCGACGGCCAGCACGACCGCGTTGTTCAGCACCTGGCTGTTGGAGCCCCACTCGAAGCTCGCCGGGCCGTACGGCATGCCGTACGGCTGCGCCTTCTGGATGGCGAGGTACTTGTCCGCGCCGGCCAGGACCGACGCCCGTACGGCGTCGCGGCCCGGCAGGGCGTTCGGCACGGAGGCCAGGTCGAGGCGGCCGAGCTGGGCGACGCTGCCCCAGTTGAAGCCCTCGGGGTTGAAGATGTCGGCCTTGTGCAGCGGGGAGGCGAGGACGTGGTCGGCGAACTCCTTCTCGCCGGTGGTGATGTACAGCTCGGCCGCCGCCCAGTAGAACTCGTCGGTCACGGTGGCGTCCTCGTAGGCGCCGCCGCCCACGCCGTCGGAGGCGCTGGCGTAGAGGGCGGGCTCGGCCTTGGCCGCGGCCCACGCCTTGCGGGCGGCCTTGAGGTTGCGCTCGGCGAACGCGGCGTCGTACGGCGCGAACAGCCGGGCGGCCTGCGCGGCGGTGGCGGCCAGGTTGAGGGTGGCGGCGGTGGACGGCGGGTGCAGCTCGCGCTTCTGCGGGTCGAGATGCGGCAGCAGCGGCAGGCCGGTCCAGTTGGCGTCGTGGATCTTGTGGTGGGCCATCCCGGCGTGCGGCTCGCCGTCCGGGACCTGCATGCTGAGCAGGAACTCCTGCTCCCAGCGGGCCTCGTCGAGGATGTCGGGCACCCCGTTGCCGCTCTCGGGGATGTTCAGCTGCCCGTCGGAGAAGACGCCCGTCGCCGCGGCCCGCTCGAAGGCCGACATGACCTGGTGGACCGAGATGCCGCCGTTGACGACGTACTTGCCGTGGTCTCCGGCGTCGTACCAGCCGCCCCTGACGTCGAGCGTGTAGTCGCAGACGCCCGGCTGGCAGGGCACCTTCACGTCGCCCTGGTTCGGCGCGACGCCCAGGTGGCCGGCGGGCCTGCCGTACCCGGGGCGGAGGTCGTCGCGGATCTCGATGCCGCTGCGCTGGGGGTAGAAGAACTTCAGCGCGTCGTCCCGCATCCGGTCGTAGAGGTCGCGGCCGATGTCGAAGGGGCGGCTGGTCTCGCCGTCGGCCTCCAGCGTGTAGCCGGTCCCGGCGGCTTCGACGGAGCCGAAGTCGATCGAGTGGACGTTCTGGCCGGAGGTGGCGTCGGTTCCGCGCGGGGCGGTCTCGCCGGTCGCGACGACCTCGTCGCCCTTCCTCAGCCGCCAGGTCACCGGCTCGGTCCGCTCGGTGACCAGGGTGGCGTTCTTCGGCCCCGAGGGGAGGTAGCCGACCATGTTCACCCGGACCCGCGGGCCGGTGTCGGGCTTGTACACGTCGGGCTCGGCGCCGCCCTTGAGGGACACGTTGTCCAGGCAGAAGCGCCAGGGCGTGGCGCCGCCGCCGAGCTGGAAGACCACCTGGCCCTTGGGCTGGTCGACGGGGGAGGTGAAGGTGTAGGCGTAGTCGTTGCCCGACACGCTCAGCTCGGGGCTGACCGACAGGTAGGCGGTGTAGGGGTCGGAGGGCATCTGGACGATGGCCTTGGCGACGTGCCCGGGGTCGGCGGCGGCGAAGAAGGAGAACGCGTAGGTCTCGTCCTTGACCAGCGGGATGTCGTTGATCCCGACGATGACGTCCCAGGGGTTGACGGTGCCGCCGGGGACGTCGGCGCAGAGCCGGCCGCCGTCGACCTCCAGGGCGGTGTTGCCGGTGCTCCACCAGGGGGCCGAACCGGTGTCGAAGGTGCCGTTGGGGATCTGCTCCGGGCCCTCCTCGGCGGCGGCGGTGGCGGGCGTCGCGGAGAAGGTCATCGCGGCGGCGGCCACGGCGAGGGCGAGCCAGGCGGGGGGTCTGATCACGTGGTGTCCTTCGGGGGCGCGCGGTCAGCGGGTGCTCTGGGAACCGGGGACGACCCGGGGAGGGTCGTGGGAGCGTTCCCACGGATGGGACGCCCGATGGTTCCAGCGTGTTTCCCAGGGAGTCAACGGCCTGGCCCCCGGCGCGCCCGCTGACCGGCCCGGCGGGCGGCGCGCCCGGTGAAACTTTCATGGAGCGGCCGGTCGGCCGGGCGGGGGCCGATCGGCCGGGCCCGGCGCTCGGGGTCTGTCGGTCATGGCCCGGTCGCCGGGTCCGGTGACCGGAGTCCGGTGATCGGGGCCGGCGGTCAGGGGCCGCCGGCGTCGCGGCGGGTGCGTGCCGGCGCGACGGTCAGGGGGCCGTCCAGTCGATCTCTGGGCCCAGAGGGACGATCCCGGTGGGGTTGATGTTCCGCTGCGTCACGAAGTAGTGCCGCTTGATGTGGTCGAAGTCGGTCGTGTCGCGGAAGGCCGGGATCGCGTACAGACGGCGGGCGTAGGCCCACAGCGCCGGATGGTCGGTCAGCCGCCGCACCGAGCACTTGAAGTGCGAGTGGTAGACCGCGTCGAACCGGGCGAGCGTCGGGTAGAGCCGTACGTCGCTCTCGGTGAGGGCGTCGCCGTGCAGGTAGGGGCGGTCGGCGAGCCGCTCCTCCAGCGTGCCGAGCGTGGCGAACACGTCGGTGACCGCCTCCTCGTACGCCTCCTGCGAGGTGGCGAACCCGGCGCGGTAGACGCCGTTGTTGAGGCCGTGGAAGATCTGCTCGTTCAGCGCGTCGATCTCCGCGCGGAGCGCGGCCGGGTACAGGCCGGGGGCGCCCTCGGCGTGCCAGGGCGCGAAGGCCGTCTCCAGCGTCAGCGTGATCTGCGGGTAGTCGTTGGTGACCAGGACCCCGGCCTTGGCGTCCCAGACGCAGGGCACGGTGTAGCGGCCCTCGAAGCCGGGATCGGTCGCGAGGTAGAGCTCGGAGAGGAACTCCGCGCCGCTGACGGGGTCGCCGCCGGGGATCCGCCAGCCCCGCTCGTCGCGGATCGGGTCGACGATCGTCACGCCGACGACCTCCTGGAGGCCGAGCAGCTCGCGCACGATGAGCGAGCGGTGCGCCCACGGGCAGGCGTAGGAGGCGTAGAGCTGATAGCGGCCGGCCTCGGGCGGGTGCTCGCCGCCCTCCTCGATCCGCGTGGTGAACCGGTTCGGCTGCCGGACGAAGCGCCCGGTGTCGGAGGTCTCGCGTGCCAGGTCCATGCTCCCGACCGTACGGCACCGCAGTAGAACATGGTTCGGTAACCCGGCAGAATCACGGGAGAGCAGGGGTGACGAAGGGAGAAGCGGGACATGCGGAGAGAGACGGTGACCCCGGCGAACGAGGCCCAGCGCCAGGCGTGGCGGAGCGGGGGCTTCCCCGAGGTGGAGCGGGTGCGGCCGGGGGTGTGGTCGATCCCGGTGCCGATCCCGATCAACCCCCTGCGCTACGTGCTGGTCTACGCCCTCGAACTCCCCGGCGGGGTGGCGATCGTGGACGCCGGGTGGGACACGGAGGAGGCGTACGGCGCGCTGGTCGCCGGGCTGGGGGTCGCCGGGTACGAGATCACCGACGTCCGGGCGGTCCTGGTGACCCACATGCACCCCGACCACTACGGGCTGGCGGGGCGGGTCCGCGAGGCGTCGGGCGCGTGGATCGGCCTGCACCCGGCGGACGCCCGGCTGCTGGCCGGCCGCTACGACGAGAGCCTGGCCGACGACCTCGTACGGCGTGAGCGCGGCCTGCTGGCACGGTCCGGGGTGCCGGAGCCGTCCCTGGACGAGCTCGCCGGGGCGTCCATGATGATCCGGCACTTCGTGAGCATGGCCAAGCCCGACCGGCTGATCGAGGACGGCGAACGCCTCGGCCTGCCCGGCTGGGACCTGCGGGCGGTGTGGACGCCGGGCCACTCGCCGGGCCACCTGTGCTTCGCCGAGCCGGAGCGGCGGCTGCTGTTCTCCGGCGACCACGTGCTGCCCCGGATCACGCCGATCGTCGCCGTGCACCCGCAGTCCGGGCCCAACCCGCTCGCCGACTACCTGGAGGCGCTGGCGGCGGTGGGCCGGCTCGACGTGGAGGAGGTGCTGCCCGCGCACGAGTACCGCTTCCTGGAGCTGGCCGGCCGGGTGGGCGACGTGATCGCCCACCACCACGAGAGGCTGGCAGAGATCGAGGAGGTGGTCGGCGCGGCGGACGGCGTCTCCTGCTGGGACACGGCGACCCGGCTGACGTGGTCACGGCCCTGGGAGAGCATCCCCTCGTACATGCGGCGGGGGGCCAACAACGAGACGCTGGCGCACCTGGTGTGGCTGGAGGCCGCCGGGCGGCTGCGCCGGGTCGCGGGCGAGCCCGAGCTCTGGTTCCCCGCCTGACCGCGATCCGTTCCGGGCTGTTCCGGGCTGTTCCGGGCCGTTCTGGGGTTTCTGGTTCAGGGGAGATTTATGACACTTCGGGAAGACGCAGTGCTGTTATCGGGTTATGGGCGGACGTCACGTCGGGCGGGCGAACGGACGTCGCGTCGTGCGGGCGGGCGTGACGGCTTGCGGGCGGGTGTGACGCCGGAGAGGACGAGGAGGAACGGTGACCGAGGCCATCTCACGCCGGGCGATCGACGCCCAGCGGTTCCGGCGGGCACTGGCCCTGCACGCGGCCGGGGTCGTCGTGATCACCGCGCAGTGCGAGGAGGGGCCCGTCGGACTGACGGCCACCTCGTTCTCCTCGGTCAGCCTTGAGCCGCCGCTGGTCTCCTTCTACGTCGGCCGGGGGTCGAGGACCTGGCCCAGGCTCCGCGAGGCGGGCTGCTTCGCGGTGAACGTCCTGGCCGATGACCAGGCGGAACTGGCCGCCCGGTTCGCGAGCCGGGGAGTCGACCGCTTCGCCGCCCCCACCGTCTGGGAGCTGGCCCCGCCGGGGGTGCCGCTGCTGGCCGGGGTGTCGGCCCACCTGGTGTGCGCGCCCCACTCGACCGTGGACATCGGCGACCACGTGCTGGTCGTGGGCCTGGTCACCGAGGCCCGCACCGATCCCGGGGGACTGCCCCTTCTCTACCATCGCGGCCGCTTCGGTCACTTCGTCCCGCACTCCTGAGCCACAGACGTCAAATCACCGACATGGGTGGATTTTTCGGACAGCTCCCTGTGAAGTCTGCTAGGAAATCCCAGGACCGAAATTCACCACGGGGAGGGACGCTGTGGAACCGGAGAACTTACCGAGGCCGTATGTCATGCGGCACCATCCCGACCGGGAGCCGTACGAGGAGGACGCCCGCGAGCAGACCGGCCCCATGGAACCGGTCGCGCGGTCGGGGGAGGCGGTGCCCCCGGCGGGGGACGTGCTGTCCGACGGATGGGACACGGCGGAGGAGCGGGGACCGGACGGCGACGGCGAGTCCCCGGACCTCGTGGAACTCCGGGAGCCCGGGGCGGTCGCCTATCACCTCCGGTCCCCGGACCTGGTGCTCGACGGCGACGCCTCACATGACGCGGCCGCGGGGCTCGCGAAGCTCGTGGAGCTCGGAGAGCCCGTGGAGCCCGCGGAGCTCGCGGAGCCCGGCGCGCTCGGGGCGGACGAAACGAGGGGAGCGGACGGGCCGTTCACGGCCCAGTGGACGCCCGATCGCGACGAGATGGCCGCGGCGGACCGGGAGGCCGACCGCGACGTGGCCCGTGCGATATGGGGACCCGAGGGCGACGACCTGCCCCGCCGCCGCCGGGGCAGGCTCCTGCTGGCGGCCGTCACGGGCGTGGTGGCGGTGGGCCTCGCCGGAGGCTGGTTCCTGTCGTCCGTGGGGTCGGCCCCCGAGCCCGGATGCTCCGCCGGCGGCCGGTGCGTGAAGGCCGAGATGCCCCCGGCGCCCACCGCCGTGCCGACGGAGGGACCGGCGGACGCGCCGACGGATCAGGCGCAGCCCGCGGAGACCACGCCGCCCTCCGCCGAGGAGCGGGCCACCGCCGCGCCGGAGACCTCCCGTCCCGCCGCGCCCCGGACCAGGGCGCCCCGCCCGGAACGGGCGCGCGCCACGCCGACCGCGAGGCGCACCTCGGCGCCCACCGGGGAACGCGAGGAGCGGCGCGGCACCGAGCGCGAGCCGCGCGTCACCTCCGCCCCGTCGGCCGAGGCGCCCGACTCCCGGCAGAGCACCGCGCCCGAGCAGCCCACGCAGCCCGCGCAGCCCTCCGCCCCGGCCGAGGCCACCGCGCCGGCCCAGAACCCGCCGCCCGAGAAGGAGCGCGGGGGCGGCCTGCTCGACTGGCTCTTCTGAGCCCCGTTCCCGGGGCGCGTCCCCGGGGACGGAAACGGGCACCGGAAAGGACATCGGCGACGGGTCCCGAACGCGACGGGGAGCGGCTCCCCGGGATAATCGCGCGGGGCCCGGGAATCGGGCGATTACCGTACCGGCACGGCCGCGCCGCGGGCGCGGTCGTGCCGTCGCCGGGTCCGGCGGTAAAAGGCGATTGTCCGCAAATATCGCCTATTTCATTTTATTTATGGTCGCTGCGGCGCGACTTCCGCCGCGCGTTCCGGAGCCGGCCCGCCCGCCCCCATCCGTGGGCCGTGCCGTCCGCACCCGCCGGCCAGGCCGTACCCGTCCCGTACCCGTCCCGTACCCGTCCCGTACCCGTCCCGTACGCGGGCCGTACGGCCTCCGTCAGGCGAGCCGTACTGTGCCCCGGCCGGTGGTGAGGGGCAGGTCCAGGACGGTGCGGATGCCGGGCGGGGCCGCGCAGACGGCGGCCACCGCGTTGACGGCGTGCGCGGCGGCCCCGGCCAGGCCGTGGGACATCTCCTCCACCGCGAGCGTCATCTGCGGGACGCCCTCGATGTGCACGGTGAACCCCGGGGCGGACCAGCGGCTCACCCGGGTGGAGTCGGCCTTGTAGACGCACTCCACGGTCATGAAGGGCCGGCCGCGGACCAGCCCGCTGAAGGTCCAGCGGGACGCGCACACCGTGCCGGCCCGCACCGGGCCCGCGGCGATCTCGAACTCCTCGGTGGCGAGCTCGAACTCGTCGCTCTCCTCCACCTCGTCGAGGGTCACGCCGAGGTGGCCCGCGACGAGCTGGACGCTCTCGGCGAACAGCGAGCGCTGCAGGGCGCGGAACGGGCGCACCGCCACGGCGTAGTCCTTGGCGGAGCGGGTGAAGCCGTACAGGTCCACCACGATCTGGCGGGACGGGTGGCCCCGGAAGTCGGACGACTCGCGGACGTAGATGTGGTCGATCCGGCTGGACAGCCCGCTCAGCGCCAGGGGGAGCAGGTCGCTCACGAAGCCCGGGTTGATGCCGGTGCCGTGCAGCGAGGAGCCGCCCCGGCGGCAGGCGTCCTCCAGGCGGTCGACCAGCCCGCGGCCGTGGCAGGCGGGGTAGACGAAGCCGGTGGTGGTGATGACGTTCTTGCCCGAGGCGAGGAGGGCGCAGATCGTCTCGACGTCGTCGGTGGCGCTCCTCTCGCCGAAGAACGCGGCGGGCAGCGGCATGTGCAGCACGCAGTCGGCGTCCAGGGCCAGGATGCGGTCGACGTCGTCGGTGCAGGCGACGCCGGTCCCGGGCAGGCCGACGAGCGTGCCGGCGTCCTGCCCGGCCTTGTCGGGGTCGTAGACGAGCACCCCGGCGAGCTCGAACTCGGGGCGGGTGATCAGACTGCGCAGCGAGTAGCGGCCGACGGCGCCGGTGGCCCACTGGACCACGCGGAGGGGCGGCTGTGTGGCCATGCCATGCCTCCAGCCCGGTTATCGGGGCGGGGGTGCGGTCGGAGGAGTGCCATCAATGACCCTCGCCCTGTGCGGGGGCAGAAACTTTAGCAGAAATTCACATGTCCGCCCGCTATCCGCGACGGTTTCACTTCGGCCGCGTTTTCCGGTCGGCGGACCGGTCTTCTCCGGGGCCTTCTCCGAGTCTTCTGTGAGCCTTCTGCGATCCTTCCCCGGGCCTTCTGGCGGCCTTCTCCGGGCATCCGGGAGAAAGCGGCGACGGGGGGCCGTCCCAGGGAGACGCGGGGCGGACTTACGGAGAGGCGGCGGACAGGTTTTCGGAGACGCGCCCTGTCGGGCGAAAGATGGCATTCGACGGCTTTGCCGGATATTCTGCGAAAAACAGAACTATATTCTCCAGGGAGTCCGTATGACGGAGCTGCGGTTCGACGGCAGGGTCGCGATCGTCACCGGCGCCGGGCACGGTCTCGGCCGCTCGCACGCGCTGACGCTGGCCGAGCGTGGCGCGAAGGTGGTCGTCAACGACCTCGGCGGTGCGCTGGACGGCACCGGATCCTCCACCGGCCCGGCGGCCGAGGTGGCCGAGCTGATCGCCAAGAACGGCGGGGAGGCCGTCGTCAGCACCCACGACGTCGCGACCCCGGACGGCGCCGCCGCGATCGTGCAGGCCGCGATCGACGCCTTCGGGAAGATCGACGTCGTCGTCAACAACGCGGGCATCCTGCGCGACAAGTCCTTCGGCAAGATGAGCGTCGAGGAGTTCGACCAGGTCCTCGCCGTCCACGTACGCGGCTCGTTCCTGGTCACCCGGGCCGCCTTCCCCCACCTCAAGGAGCAGGGCTACGGCCGGATCGTCAACACCTCCTCGCCGGCCGGGCTGTTCGGCAACTTCGGCCAGGCCAACTACTCCACCGCCAAGATGGGGCTGGTCGGCTTCACCAAGACGCTCGGCATCGAGGGCGCCAGGGCGGGGATCAGGGCCAACGCGATCGCGCCCATCGCCTGGACCCGGATGACCGAGTCGCTGCTGCCGGCCGAGTTCGAGGAGAGGTTCACGCCGGGCAGGATCAGCGCCCTGGTCGCCTACCTTGCACACGAGTCCTGCGAGACCAGCGGCGAGGTCTTCAGCGTCGGCGCGGGCCGGATCGCCCGGGTGTTCGTGGCCGAGGGGCCCGGCTGGCGGCAGGAGGACCACACCGTCGAGGACATCCGGGACAACTGGCAGGCGATCATGGCCGAGCAGCCCTACCTCACCCCGACCACCCTCGGCGAGCAGGCCGGAGCGTCGCTGCGGGCCATGCTCTGACCTCCGTCCGTCGAAGAGGGCGCCCCGACCGGGGCGCCCTCTTCGCTGTTCAGGGACGGTTCCCGGCGGCTCGCGCACCCTCGCCCGGACCGCCGGCCGTACGGCCAGGCGGACTTTTGCGGATTTCTGCAAAAGTTTGGTGACTTTCGGCGAAAGGTCTTCACAACGCTAGAAGAAGGGGGTTACCTTCTGCTGCACCGGCTCCGGATGCGGCCAGACCCCCGACCCCCAGCGAGGTTCCATGTCCGCCGTCACCCCCCTGCTGCAGATGAAGGGGATCGTCAAGCGGTTCCCCGGCGTGCGCGCGCTCGACGGCGTCGACCTGGAGGTCCTGCCCGGCGAGGTGCACTGCCTGCTCGGCCAGAACGGCGCCGGGAAGTCCACCCTGATCAAGGTCCTGGCCGGTGCGCACCGGCCCGACGAGGGCGTCATCATCCTCGGAGGCGAGGAGGTGCGCCCGGCGAGCCCGATCGACGCGATCCGGCTGGGCATCTCCACGATCTACCAGGAGCTCGACCTGGTCGACGGGCTGACCGTGGCGCAGAACGTCTTCCTCGGCCACGAGCCGTCCCGCCTCGGGTTCGTCGGGCAGTCCGAGGCCGGCCGCGCCACGCGCGGCCTGCTGACCCGGCTGGGACACGGCGAGATCCGCCCCGGCACCGAGGTCGGCCGGCTGTCCCCGGCGGCCAAGCAGGTGGTGAGCATGGCGCGGGCGTTGTCGCGCGACACCCGTCTGATCGTCATGGACGAGCCGTCGGCGGCGCTGGCCCACGACGAGGTGGCGAACCTGTTCCGGATCATCCGCGAGCTGACCGCCCAGGGGGTCGCGGTGATCTACATCTCCCACCGGCTGGAGGAGATCCGCGAGATCGGCGACCGGGTGACGGTGCTCAAGGACGGCCGTACGGTCGCCGTCGGCCTGCCCGCCAAGACCACCCCGACCGGCGAGATCGTCTCCCTGATGACCGGCCGGTCCGTGGAGCACGTCTTCCCGCCCCGGCCGGACCCCGGGAGCCATGAGGGCCGCCCCGAGGTCCTGCGCGTCGAGGACCTCACCGTCCCCGGCGTCCTGTCCGGCATCTCCTTCTCGGTGCGGGCCGGCGAGATCGTCGGCCTGGCGGGGCTGGTCGGCTCCGGCCGCTCGGAGATCATCGAGGCCGTCTACGGCGCGCGCCGCCACACCGGGAACGTCCTGCTGGAGGGGCGACCGGTGGGCCGGGGCGGCACCGGCCGCACCGTCCGGCTCGGCATGGGCCTCGCCCCCGAGGAGCGCAAGTCCCAGGCGCTGCTGCTGGACCAGAGCGTGACCAGGAACATCTCGCTGGCCGGTCTGGGCCGCTACTCCCGGCTCGGCTGGCTCGACCGGCGCCGCGAGGCCGCCGACGCCCGCGCCCTCGTCGAGCGGCTGGACGTCCGGCCGGGCGACCCGGACCGGCCGGTCAAGACGCTGTCCGGCGGCAACCAGCAGAAGGTCGTGCTGGCCCGCTGGCTGCTCAACGAGCGCAGGCTGCTCCTGCTGGACGAGCCCACCCGCGGCGTGGACGTGGGCGCGCGGGCCGAGCTGTACGCCGTCATCCGCGAGCTGGCCGATTCCGGCCTCGGCGTGCTGCTGGTCTCCAGCGAGGTACCCGAGGTGCTGGGCCTGGCCGACCGGGTGCTGGTCATCCGCGAGGGGGCGGCCATCCACCAGGGTGACGCCCGCGACCTGGACGAACATCGAGTGCTGGACATGATCATGGAAGGCGGTGCGCTGTGACCGAACCGCAGGGCCGGGCCCCCGCGAGCTCCGCGAGCCCCGAGAGCCCCGTGGACCCCGGGAGCCCCGCGAGCCCCGTGGACGTCGCCGGGCCACCGGCCGGGGAGGACGACCGGGTGGGGACGGCCGTCCACAGGCCCGCCGCCGGCCGGGTGACCCCGCTGTCCCGGCTGGGGGAGGTGCCGCACCTGGGACTGGTCGTCGCCCTGGCACTGCTCGCCGTGGTGGGCCTGGTCACCGTGCCCGACGCCTTCGCCACCACCTCCAACCTGGTCGCCATCCTGTCGCTGGCCGCGACGATCGGCGTGATCACGGTCGGCGCGACGTTCGTCATCATCGGCGGCGGGATCGACCTGTCGGTGGGGGCCGTCATGGCGCTGGCGTCGGTGTGGGCGACCACGCTGGCCACCCAGTCCTACGGCCCGCTGGTCATGATCGTGTGCGCGGTGCTGGTCGGCGCCGGCGCCGGGCTGGTCAACGGCCTGCTCGTCGCCTACGGGCGGCTGGTGCCGTTCATCGCGACGCTCGCCATGCTGGTGGCCGCCCGCGGCCTGGCCCAGCGGATGTCGGACCGCAGGACCCAGCTCGTCCAGCAGGGCAACCAGGCCATCGTGGACCTGTCGACCACGCGGGTGCTCGGCATCCCGCTGCTGGTCTACATCTTCGCGGTCGTGGTGGCGGCGGGCTGGATCCTGCTGAACCGCACCACGTTCGGCCGCCGCACCTACGCGGTCGGCGGCAACCCCGAGGCCGCCCGGCTGGCCGGCATCGACGTGCGCCGCCACACGATGTGGCTGTACACGCTGTCCGGGCTGTGCTGCGGCATCGCCGCCGTACTGATCATGGCGCGGACCACCACCGGCTCCTCCACCCACGGCGACCTGTACGAGCTGGACGCGATCGCCGCGGTGATCATCGGTGGCACGCTGCTGACCGGCGGCCGGGGTTCGATCATCGGCTCGATCCTCGGTCTGCTGATCTTCACGGTGATCACCAACCTGTTCATCCTCAACGGCCTCAACACCAGCGACCAGCTCGTCGCCAAGGGACTGATCATCGTGGTGGCCGTGCTGCTGCAGCGGCGCAGCCTGCGCTCACCGACCTGACCCGCGCCGCCGGCCGTACGGCCCGCCGCGCCGTACGGCCCGCGGACGCCGTACAGACCCGCGGCGCCGTACGGCCAGCCGTACCGTCCCTTCGTCCGCGAGACCTCTCACCACCCTCCACGGGAGCAAGGAGAACCAACATGTCCACACCGGTCGGCCGCCGGGGGCTACTCTTCGGCGGCGCGGCGATCGGCGCCGGAGCGCTGGTCACGGCCTGCACGAGCAACACCCCGGCCAGTACGGCGGCCACCTCGCCGCCCGCGGCGCCCGCGCCCGCCGGTGACAACGACAAGCCCGGCGAGAAGGTCGTGATCGGCTTCTCCGCGCCGGCCGCCGACCACGGCTGGATCGCCGCGATCGCCAAGAACGCCGAGAGCGCCGCCAAGCAGTACTCCGACGTGGAGTTCAAGCCGGTCGAGCCGACCAACGACATCAACGCGCAGATCTCGGCGGTGGAGTCGCTGATCGCGGCGAAGGTGAACGCGCTGGTCATCCTGCCCAACGACGGCGAGCAGCTCAACCAGGTCGCCCGGCAGGCCGCCGACGCGGGCATCCCGGTGATCAACCTGGACCGGGTGTTCCCCGACAAGCTGTCGTACCGGACCTGGATCGGCGGCGACAACTACGGCATGGGCGTCGCGGCCGGCCACTACATCGGCAAGACGCTCAAGGAGAAGGGCGCGTCGAACCCGGTGATCCTGGAGATCCAGGGCATCGCGACGCTGCCGCTGACCCAGGACCGCAGCAAGGGCTTCGAGGACGCGCTGAAGACGTACGGCTTCTCCGTGACGGCCAAGCAGGACGCGCAGTTCACGGTGGAGTCCGGCACCAAGGTGGCGAGCAACCTGCTGCAGGCCCACAAGAAGATCGACGCGATCTGGAACCACGACGACGACCAGGGGATCGGCGTGCTGGCCGCGATCAAGGAGGCCGGGCGGAACGAGTTCTTCATGGTGGGCGGCGCCGGCTCGGCCAACGCGATGCGCGACATCCAGGCCGACACAGGCGTGCTCAAGGCGACGGTGACCTACAGCCCCACGATGGCGGCCTCGGCGATCAAGCTGGCCCGCCTGATCGCGCAGGGCAAGGGCATGAGCGACCTGCTGGAGAACGAGGTGCCGCAGTCGATCACGCTGGCGTCGGGGACCGTCACCAAGGAGAACGTCGACAAGTACCTGCCGCTGGGGTTCGAGTCCTGATGGCCGCACACGACTCACCGACGCTGGGGATCGGCATGGTCGGGTACGCGTTCATGGGACGTGCCCACTCCCAGGCGTGGCGCAGCGCCGGCGCGTTCTTCGACCTGCCGGTCAGGCCCGTGATGGCGGCGCTGGCCGGCCGGTCGAAGGAGTCCGTGGCCGCCGCCGCCCGCGACCTGGGCTGGGCGGCGGCCGAGACCGACTGGCGCGACCTCATCGCCCGCGACGACGTGCAGGTGGTGGACATCTGCACCCCGGGCGACTCCCACGCCGAGATCGCGATCGCCGCCCTGGAGGCCGGCAAGCACGTCATCTGCGAGAAACCGCTGGCCAACACCGTGGCGGAGGCCGAGGCGATGGTCGAGGCGGCGACGCGCGCCGCGGCCCGCGGCGTGCACGCCATGGTCGCCTTCAACTACCGCCGGGTCCCGGCCGTCGCGCTGGCCCGGCAGTGGGTGGCCGAGGGCCGCCTGGGCGAGCTGCGCCACGTGCGGGCCCAGTACCTCCAGGACTGGATCGTCGACCCGGACTTCCCGCTGGTGTGGCGGCTCCAGCGGGACAAGGCAGGGTCCGGCGCGCTGGGCGACATCGGCGCCCACATCATCGACACCGCCCAGTTCGTCACCGGCCGCCGCCTGACCGGCGTGTCGGCGCTGACCGAGACGTTCGTCAAACGCCGCCCGCTGGCCGAGGGCTCCGCCGGGCTGTCCGCGGGCGGCGCCGCACAGGAGACCGGCGAGGTCACCGTGGACGACGCCGCGCTGTTCATCGGCCGCTTCGAGGGCGGGGCTCTGGCATCGTTCGAGGCGACCCGGTTCGCCACCGGCCGCAAGAACGCGCTGCGCCTGGAGATCAACGGCTCGGCCGGCAGCCTGGCCTTCGACTTCGAGGCCATGAACGAGCTGTGGTTCCACGACCACACCCTGCCCGCCTCCGAGGCGGGCTTCCGCCGCGTCATCGTGACCGAGGCCGACCACCCCTACGCGGGGGCGTGGTGGCCGCCCGGCCACGGCCTCGGCTACGAGCACACCTTCACCCACGAGGTGAAGGACTTCGTCGAGGCGGTCGCAGCCGGCCGGGCGCCGTCACCGTCGTTCGCCGACGGCCTGCGGGTGCAGCGGGTGCTGGCCGCGGTCGAGGCGAGCGCGGCGGACGGCAGCCGGTTCACCGCGGTGGAGGACACCCCGGCCGAGGGCTCCGCCGTACCGGACGCCACCGCATCGGACGCCGTTCCGCAGACTCCGGAGGAGGAATCGTGACCCGACCCATCACGCTGTTCACCGGTCAGTGGGCCGACCTGCCCTTCGAGGAGGTGTGCCGGCTGGCCGCCCAGTGGGGCTACGACGGGCTGGAGATCGCCTGCTGGGGTGACCACTTCGAGGTGGACAAGGCCCTGGCCGACGACTCCTACGTCGAGCGGAAGAAGGAGACGCTGGCCAAGTACGACCTGAAGGTCTGGACGATCTCCAACCACCTGGTCGGCCAGGCCGTCTGCGACAGCCCGATCGACGAGCGGCACCGGGGCATCCTGCCCGCGCGGATCTGGGGTGACGGCGAGGCCGAGGGCGTACGGCGGCGCGCCGCCGAGGAGATGAAGGACACCGCCCGCGCCGCCGCGAAGCTCGGCGTGAACACGGTGGTCGGATTCACCGGCTCGTCCATCTGGCACACCGTCGCGATGTTCCCGCCGGTGCCGCCGTCGATGATCGAGGACGGCTACGCCGACTTCGCCGCCCGGTGGAACCCGATCCTGGACGTCTTCGACGAGGTCGGCGTGCGCTTCGCCCACGAGGTGCACCCCAGCGAGATCGCCTACGACTACCACACCACCGTGCGGACGCTGGAGGCGATCGGCCACCGCCCGGCCTTCGGGCTGAACTGGGATCCCTCCCACATGGTCTGGCAGGAGATCGACCCGGTCGGGTTCATCCTGGACTTCGCCGACCGGATCTACCACGTCGACTGCAAGGACGCCAAGGTCCGCACCGGGGACGGCCGGCGCGGGCGGCTGGCCTCCCACCTGGCCTGGGCCGACCTGCGCCGCGGCTGGGACTTCGTCTCCACCGGCCGTGGCGACGTGCCCTGGGAGGACTGCTTCCGCGCGCTCAACGCGATCGGCTACGACGGGCCGATCTCCATCGAGTGGGAGGACGCGGGCATGGACCGGCTGGACGGCGCCCCCGACGCGCTGGCCCTCATCCGGGCCCTCAACGCGATCACCCCGCCCACCGCGTCCTTCGACGCGGCCTTCTCCACCGACTGACGACCGTCACGCCGGCCGCCGCCGTACGGATACGGGGTACGGCGGCGGCCGGCGCGGTGATCGACCGAGGCTCCGTCCCATGTCCGGACGCGGGTCCCGTTTTTCCCGCAGGGCTTCGGAAAGATCGACTCCGGCACGGTTCGGGCTGCCCCGATCTCATCGCGACCCGTGGAACCGCCGCCCGCCCGAGTGTCGTGCCACCCGCCTTCGACGAACGGGACGATCAGGCGGCGCTGTCCACAGACCTCTCGGATACGGGCAGCCGCAAGGTCCGGTCGCCGAAGTCGGCGACCAGGTCGAGCCGAGCGCCGAGCGCTTCGACATAGCGGGCGATGACCTCGATGGAGGTGACCTCGCCGTGTTCGATCTGGGAGACCCGGGCAACGCTCACATTCATCGCCGCTGCGACGTCCTTCTGACCGAGCCCCAGTTGCTTGCGTGCCCCGGCCAGCTGATGACCTCTGGCTTCGGCCAGAAGACGCTTCGCGCCCGCTTCGATCTCGGCGGGATCGACTCCGGCCGCGTGCAGCTCCCGCTCCAGGTCTTCCCAGTCTCCGGGCGTCCGCTCGGGCATGCTCACTCCTCGTCCTCGCCTGTGTATTCCATGTAGAGCCGGACGGCAATGGGGATGTTCTCCTTGTACCACCGGTCCCAGTTCCGCGCCTTGTCGCCGCCCAGTAGCAGCAAGGCGGCCCTGGTCGGATCGAATGCAAAGATGATTCTGATTTCTGAGCGACCCCGTGACCCTGGGCGTAGTTCCTTCAGATGGTGGAGGCCTGTTCCTTTGAGCCGGTCGACCAGCGGCCTGCCCAACGTGGGTCCTTCTTCGCGCAAAGCCGTGACGGCTTGTGCGACCTGGGTCGCTGAATCGAGATCCTCCTTGATCAGAGTTCTGAACCAGGCGGCGTACTCATCTGTGACCTTCACCGTCCATGTCACGGAAGCCTCCAGAATTCAAGGATAGCCTTAACTCGATGAGGAGCCTACTTCCATGGCGACTGTGACAGAGGGTGATTGGGCGAACCTCCTCCGCGCAGCTTAAACCGGTGGTGTCCCGGTTCTCGCCGGGCGAAGGGGCCAGGGCGCCGTCCTGCGCGTGCCGCCGTGCCGATCCGGTGGCTCCGGTCAGCGCTGTCCCCTGGACGATGAGACGGGCGCCGTCCGGCCGGAACCACCGGAGGCGCCGGGCGGATCGGGGGCGGTGAGGTCGAGGAGTGTCATCGCGTCGTGGTCGGGGCTGCCGGGCGGCGCCATGTAGACGACGAGGCGCTGGCCCTGCGCGCGGTTCAGGGACAGCCCCTCGTGCGAGAGCGTCATCGTGCCGACCTCCGGGTGCCGGAGCGTCTTGGTGCCGTCGCCGATCGTGTGCACCTCGTACCGCTCCCAGAGCCGGTTGAAGTCGGGGCTCTTCACGATCAGCTCGCCCACGAGCGAGGCGAGGTCCGGGGCGTCCGGGTCGGCGCCGGCGATCGCCCGCAGCTGGGCGACGCACCCCTTGGCCTTCCGTTCCCAGTCCACCCACAGGTCCCGGGCGGCCGGGTGCAGGAAGGTGTACCGGATGGTGTTGCGCCGCCGTTCCGGCCAGTCGGCGATGCCGTGGAGCAGCCGCAGGCCCCCGGGGGTGGCCGCCAGAAGGTCGTTGGTGCGGCTCAGGACGTACGCCGGGTTGGGCCGGAGCGTCTCCAGCAATCGCATGACGGTCGGGCGGACCCGCCACGACGGCAGGGGGCGGGACTCGGGCGTGGTCACAGCGTCCAACCCTTCGCCAGTCGAACCCGGTGTCATCGCCGAGCCTATGTCGCCATTGATCGCTCCGGACAGGTCATCCGGCGGCGCGTTGAGGGGGAGACGTGGCAGTGTGCGGGGCGCGCCCCACACGATCGGCTCGGAGGCTCCGGCGGGAATTCCACCGAAACCTGGGCGGGGACGCGTCCGCGTCGTTACTTTGGGTGTCGTTCCGGACACGTTACGCCCACCCGCGCGGAGGGAACGGTGAAGCCATGGCATTGGTCACGGACGAACCCCTCAACTACCAGATCACCGACCAGGAAGAACTCGAGCAGCTCTATCTGCAGCTCGTCGAGCGGTTCGAGAAACACCGTATCGAGATCGTCAACAGCCGGATCGTGGTGAGGGAGATGCCGACCATCGCCCATGCCGACATCGTCTACCAGCTCACGGCCCAACTCATGCCCTTCGTGATGACGAAGGGCTGGCGGATCTATCCCGAAGCTCGGATTTTCCTGCAGGCGCAGGCGGATCGCTACGAACCCGACATCATCGTGGTCCCTTCCGAGCCGCGGCTGTGGGATCCCAGCCACATCTACGCCGACGACACATTCCTGGTCACCGAGGTCGTCTCCCCGAGCAGCAGCCACGATGACCACATCACCAAGCCCCGAAACTGCGCTTTGGCGGGGGTTCCGCTCTATCTGGTGATAGATGCCTTCGCGGACCGCTTCAGGCTGCTCAGCCGACCGAACCCCCAAGGCTACGCCGACGAGCTGACCGACACCCTTGGCAAGCCGCTCGACCTGCCCGCGCCATGGGATCTGACCATCGACACCGGCAGGCTGGTCGGGAAGTAGCTCCGGCGCGGGGTCCAGCCGGGTAGGCGGCCGGACCCCTCATGCCCGTGTTCCGGGACGTCGGGAGTTCACCCGCGCGACCGCCTCCTTCCCGCACCGAGGAGGCCGCGCGGCACCCGTGCCCGGCGGTCGGTCAGTCCAGGACGACGACTTGGCGCAGGACCTCGCCGCCGCGCAGGGCGGCCACGGCGTCGTTGAGGTCGGCGAGCCTGATCCGGGCGCTGATCATGCTCTCCAGGTCGAGCTTGCCGGCCTTGTACAGCCCGGCGAGGAAGGGGAAGTCGTGCCGGACGTCGGACCCGCCGTACATCGAGCTGAGGATGTTCTTGCCCTCGAACAGGAGGCTGAAGGCGTTCAGCGGGACGGTGTCGTCGACGGCTCCCGCGCCCACCACGATCATGTCGCCGCCGCGCCGGGTGGCCTGCCAGGCGGTCATGATGGCGGCGGACTTGCCGACCGCCTCGAAGCCGTGGTCGAACCCGTGGCCGCCGGTCAGCGTGGCGACGGCGTCCTGGAGCTGGTCGGGGGTGACGGCGTGCGTGGCGCCGACCTTCTTCGCCAGCTCGTGCTTGGACTCGAGGGGGTCGATCGCCAGGATGGTGGTCGCGCCGGAGATCCGCGCCCCCTGGATGATCGACAGGCCGATGCCGCCGGCGCCGACCACCGCGACCGTCGAGCCGGGCCGCACCTTGGCGGTGTTGAGCGCCGCGCCGACGCCGGTCGTGACGCCGCAGCCGATCAGCGCCGCGATCTCGTAGGGGATCTCCGGATCGACCTTGATCGCCCCCTGCCAGGGCACGACGATCTCCTCGCACCAGGTGCCGCACCCGGCCATCCCGAACGCCGGGGTGTCGCCGCCGTAGCGGAACCGGGCGTTGACGAAGCTCTCCATCACGTAGGTCATGCACAGGTACGGCTGGCCGGCCAGGCAGTTGAAGCAGTGGCCGCAGGCCGGGGTCCAGTTGACGATGACGCGGTCGCCCGGCTGGACCGAGGTCACGTGGTCGCCGATCTCCAGCACCTCTCCGGCGCCCTCGTGGCCCGGGATGACCGGGAGCGGCATGGGCAGCACGCCGCTGATCACCGAGAGGTCGGAGTGGCACACGCCGGTCGCCCTGACCTTGATCCGGACGTCCGTCGGGCCCATCGGGGCGAGGGTGAAGTCGTCGCGGATGTCCAGCTTGTCGTCACCGACGGCGTGCAGAAGCGCACCACGCATGGGGATCCTCCTAGTTCTCCGCTAGGGAGATGGCGGCTTTGGGACAGGACCGCGCGGCGTGCCGGACCCGGTCCGACAGCTCCGCGGGCGGCTCGGGCAGCAGCAGGTGCAGCTGGTCGTCGTCGTCGAGCTCGAAGACCTCGGGGGCGAGCCCGGTGCAGACGGCGTTGGCCTCGCAGACCATGTAGTCGACGGTGATTCTCATGGGGACCTCCTTATGCCGGTGAGGCGAGCTTACGGTGATCCCAGGAGACCACCCGGCCGGGCTCGACGACGAAGGCGACCCTCTTGCGGCCGGTCTCCTCGACGTAGCCCCGCAGTGCCTCGTCGTCGGAGGGCATTCCGGCCATCCGGCGCGCCACGTCCATGCCCACGCCGAGGACGCCCTCGGGATCGCCGATCCGCCGGGCGGTGCCGTACAGCAGGACGCCGCGCAGGTCGAAGTAGTCCTCACCGGCCTCGATGAGGCAGGTCACCCGCGCGTCCCGCTCGATGTTGCGCGCCTTCTGGGCCTTGCCGTACGTCCAGAAGGAGATCCTGCCGCCGGTCAGCCCGTAGAACATGGTCACCAGGTGCGGCGTCCCATCCGGGTTGATCGTGCTGAGCTGGAGTTTCCGTGACGCGGCGACGAAGGCCGTGACCTCGTCCTCCGCCATCGCGATGCGGGCGCGCTGGTTCACGGAGCAAAGTAGAACATGGGGCACAGGGGCGGGCAAGGGTTGTTTGGAATGTTGTTCGGTTTCTGGGGCTGACACGGTGTCACGGGTTGTTCGTCGGAAAGATGCCGGTTCTGGGTAGGCTGCCCCGATGAGCATCCCGACCATGCCCGCCGAGCTGCGGAACGCGGCCCGGCGCGCCAAGGGTTTCATGCCCGACGCCGAGGGCCTCGCCCTCTTCGAGACCGCCGCCGAGTACGGCGCGCGCGGCCCGATCTGCGAGATCGGCACCTACTGCGGCAAGTCCGCGATCTACCTCGGCGCGGGGGCGCGGCAGGCGGGATCCGTCGTCGTCACCGTCGACCACCACCGCGGCTCGGAGGAGATCCAGCCCGGCTGGGCCTACCACGACCCCTCGCTGATGGACCACCGCTTCGGCAAGATGGACTCGCTGCCCACCTTCCGCCAGACGATCGCCTCGGCCGGCCTGGAGGAGGAGGTCATCGCGGTCGTCGGCGCCTCCGACCGGGTCGCGGCGCTGTGGAACACCCCGCTGGGGATGCTCTTCATCGATGGCGGGCACTCCGAGGAGCCGGTGACCAGGGACTACGAGGGATGGGCGCCGCACGTCATGCCGGGCGGCGCGCTCGCCTTCCACGACATCTACCCCGACCCGGCCGACGGCGGGCAGGCGCCGTACCGGGTCTACCAGCGGGTCCTCGCCTCCGGGGAGTTCAAGGAGGTCAGGCACACCGGCTCGCTGCGCGTGCTGGAGAGGGTCGCTCCCGGCGCCGGCTGACCCTTCGCCTCCTCCGTCTCCTCCTCCGACTCCGGCTCCTGCGGCTCCGCGGGCCCTCCGGCCGGCTCCCCTGCCGCCTCCGGCGGGGGCTCCCACCCCGCGGGGTCCGCCTCCCGCAGCCGCAGGCCGGTCCACGCCACCACCAGCCGGCCCCGCACGTCGGTCGCGGTGACGTCCCAGACGTGCTCGTCCCCCCGGCGGCCGCGCCCGACGGCGTGCAGCCGGACGTCCCCCTGCGAGGGCCGCACCAGGAGGCGCTCGCCCCCCGAGGGCAGCAGCCGGTGACGCGGCACGCACGCCTGCAACGCGTGGATCACCGCGTCGTTCAGCCCGGGGCTGCCCAGCACCGGCCTGCCGTACCCGGCGCCGAACCAGCCCAGGGCGTCGTCGCCTCGCAGTTCGCCCCGGCAGCCCCGCGGCCCGGCCAGGGTGAGCCGGATCACCCGGCGGAACCGGCCGGTGGGGAAGCACGCCGGGCCGCCGGGGAGGCCGGCCGCGCCGTACAGGTCGGCGGCCGAAAGCGGGGGGCCGTCCGGGCCGAGCCGGGGGACCTCCAGCGTCCCGTCGGTCGGCTCCAGCGGGAAGGCGGCGCGGAAGTGGTCGACGTGGAAGTCCGTCTCCTCGCAGCGGAGCACCGTCTCGATCAGCGGCCCGCACCGCAGGGCGCGCACCCGGATCACGGCGCCGCCGTCGTCGGGCACGGCCACCGGCCGGTCGAACGCCATCCGCGTGATCTCGTCCAGCGGCCGCCCGGCGAGCGCGCACGCGGCCTGCGCCATGGCCTCCAGGGCCACCACGGCGGGGAGCGTCGCGCGGCCGTCGACGCGGTAGTCGGCCAGGTAGGGGTCATCGGCGAGGGACAGGCGGCTGTCGGCGACGAGATCCACCCCGGGCACGTGGACGCGCGCCCCGGTCAGGAACCGTCCCCGGCCGTCCCTGCCCGCCCCGCCCGCTCCGGCGGTCCCTGCGGTCCCGGTGCTCATCCGCCGCGACCCGCCGGAACCCCGGACCCCGCCGGGCCGCCCGCCGATCCGGGGGCGGCGAGGGAGACGGCGCCTTCGGCTGGTACGGCGACCCCCGGGGAAGCCGCGGGGACGATCAGGGGGGCGGAGGGCCGGGCCGCGCGACGCCTCCTCCGCGCCCGCACGGCCAGGAGCGCGCCGCGGCAGGCGCAGACGGCCACGAGGGCGAGGAACGGCCCGTGGGCGACGCCCAGGACGCCCAGCGCGACCAGCAGGCCGTGGACCGCGGCGGTGGCCACGCCGAACACGACCTGGGCACGGCGGCCGGCGGGGGTCGTCTCCGGGTCGGCGACCACGTAGACGGTGTAGAGGGCGAAGGCCGGGCCGGTCATCGGCAGCAGGGCGTCCATCACCGAGACGCCGGACAGGCAGCCCCGCGCGACGGCCTGCGCGGCGAACCCGCCGGCCCAGCCCGCGAGCACCGGCAGCCTGCCGGTCAGTCCCGCGTGCAGCGCCACCCCCAGGCCCAGCACGACCGGTGGCGCCACCACGTCGAACGGCCCCGGAACCCCCGCGGCGAACCGGTACGGCGGCGGCGTGCCGGCCCACAGCAGCAGCACCGTGGCCGTGCCGAGGGCCGCGGGGTTCAGGACGGGCCCGCCCGTCCCGCGGAACCGGAGGACGTACCTGCCGCTGACACCGACCAGCGTGGCCATCACCACGGGGGACAGGCGGCCCCCGCCGTACAGGAACATCGCGCAGAGCAGGCCGGTGACGTACGACGGCAGGAAGAAGTCGAGCGTCCCGCCCCTCCGCCCGCTCCGGGGGCGGAGGTAGCGGGGCCTGCGCAGGTACGCCCACGCGTCCAGGCTCTCCAGGGCGAACTCGGCGGCGACGCCGGTGGCCGCGCCCGCGACCGGCGCGAGGCAGGGCTGCTCGAAACCGGGGACGAGGTGCCCGAGGACGGTCACCAGGGTGAGCGAGCCGGCGAGGCAGCGCAGCCCCGTCCGCCGCGCCCTCGCGGGCGGGAGTCCGGCGACCCCCGTCCGGGCACCCTCGGCATCGCTCACAGGCCCGAACGTAGTAACGCGCATCCGGGCCTTCAAGCACCGCGTTTCGGATGCCCGGCAAAGAAAACGCCAGCCTGGAGGGCCCGGGACGGATCAGGCGCGGGAGCCCGCGTGGCTGCACCCGCAGTCCGCCGTGGGGCGGTCCGTGTACCCGCCGGCGTCCCGGAAGACGCCCCCGGCGGGTGTGCGGCCGTCCAGCGCGTCGGCGGCGAGCACGACGGCCGCGGCGGTGTAGGCCGAGCGCTCGTCCGGGAAGTGCCTGCCGTTCACGAACTGCCAGCCGGTCCAGTAGGAGCCGTCCTCGTGCCGCAGGTGCTGCATGTCGGCGAACAGCCGCAGCGCCCGCTTCCGGTCGCCCAGGGCGTCCAGGGTGAGCACCAGCTCGCACGACTCGGCGCCGGTCACCCACGGCTGGTCGGAGACGCAGCGGATGCCGAGGCCCGGCACGACGAACGTGTCCCACTCCTCGGCCAGCCGCGTCCGGGCGGCCTCCCCGCGTACGGCGCCGCCGAGGATCGGGTAGTACCAGTCCATCGAGAAGCGGCTCTTGTCGGCGAACGCCTCGGGGTGGGCGGCGAGGGCGTGGCCGAGCCGGTCGGCCGCGAGCTCCCAGTCGGGCTGCGGGTCGCCCAGGCGCTCGCCCAGCAGCACGCCGCAGCGCAATCCCTGGTGGATGGAGGCGCACCCGGTCAGCAGGGCGTACCCGGCGGGTTCGCCGCTCGCCGTACGCTCCCAGACGATCTCGCCCCGGGTGGTCTGCAGGCCGACGACGAAGTCCAGCGCGGCGCGGACGACCGGCCACATCTCACGGGCGAAGGCCTCATCACCGGTGACCAGCAGTTCGTGCCAGACGCCGACCGCGACGTAGGCGGCGTGGTTGGACTCGCCGCCGTGCTCGGCCGCGCGGCCCCCGACCAGCTTCATCGGCCAGGAGCCGTCGGCCCGCTGGGTGCGGGCCAGCCAGCCGTAGCCGCGGCGCACCGGCCCGGTGAGTCCCGCCACGCTCATCGCCATCAGGCACTCGACGTGGTTCCAGGCGTCCACGTGCCCCTCGGGCCACGGCACGCCGCCGTCGGGTTCCTGCAACGCCGCGATGCTCCGGGCGGTCTGGACGACCCGCCCCCACTCCATGACGGAGTCGCTCATGCGGGCTTGCGGACGTAGAGCACCACGCTCTTGCCGATGAGGGGGTTGAGGACGGCCTCCGCGATCCGGGTGGCGGCTGGGCGCTTCATGATGTCCCAGACGAGAAGCTCGTGGTACGCCTTGGCCAGCGGGTGGTCGTCGTTGTCCACACCGACGGCGCACTTGATCCACCAGTACGGCGCGTGCAGGCCGTGGGCGTGGTGGTGGGGGCCGATCTCGAAGCCGACGGACTTGAGCTTGGCGCTCAGCTCGGCGAGCGTGTAGATGCGGACGTGGCCGCCGGGGGCCGTGTGGTACGCCTCGTCGAGGGCCCAGCAGATCCGCTCCGGCAGGAAGCTCGGCACCGTGACGGCGGCCAGGCCGCCGGGCTTGAGCACGCGGAGGATCTCCCGCATCGCGGACATGTCATCGGGGATGTGCTCCAGCACCTCGGCGGCGATCACCCGGTCGAAGCCCGCGTCCTCGAACGGCATGTCGAGCGCGTCGCCGGTCACGGTCCGCGCCGTCGCGCCGGGGGGCACCTCTCCGGCCTTGTCCATGGCGGTGAACATGGTGGCGACGCCTTCGAGCTCCTTGGCGTCCATGTCGAAGGCCACCACGTCGGCGCCCCGGCGCAGCACCTCGAAGGCGTGCCGCCCGGCGCCGCAGCCCAGATCCAGGACCCGGGTTCCGGGTCCGACGGGCAGCCGGCCGAAGTCGACAGTCAGCACTCGCCGCTCCTCTTCAGATGGTCGGGGGTGGAGGGGATGGTCAGGGCCCGAAGGCTCTGACCCGAGGGGTTCCAGGAGTTCCGGGGGGTTCTGAGGGTTCGGGGGGCGGGGGATTCGGGGGTTCCGGGGGGTGAGGCGGCGGGGGCGTCACCGGCCGCGGCGTGCCCGGATGGCCTCGCGGTAGGCGTCCACGGTCCGCTGGGCGACGACGTTCCAGGTGTAGCGCTCCATGGCCCGGTCGTAGCCCTTCCTGCCGATCGCCGCCCGCTCCTCGGGGGAGTCGTGCAGGCGGCGCAGCGCGGCGGCCAGCTCCTCGGGGTCGCCGGGCGTCACCTGGACGGCCGCGTCGCCGACCACCTCGGGCAGAGCGCCGGTACGGCTGGCGATCAGCGGGGTGCCGCAGGCCATGTGCTCGACGGCGGGCAGCGAGAAGCCCTCGTAGAGGGAGGGGACGACCGAGATCTCCGAGGTGGCGATCAGCTCGCCCAGCTCGGTGTCGGAGATGCCGTGCACGAACCGCACCCGGTCCTGGAGGGACAGCTCGGCGACCAGCTTCTCGGTCGGCCCGCCCGGGGTCGGCCTGCTGACCACGGTGAGGTTCACGTCACGCTCGGTCGCCAGCTTCGCCACGGCGCGCAGCAGCGTCGCGACGCCCTTCATGGGGGAGTCGGCGCTGGCCACCGCGACGATCGAGCCGGGCCGCTTCGGCATGTCCGGGCGGGGGTGGAAGTAGCGGGTGTCCACGCCGAGCGGGATGAGCCGCATGTTGGCCTGGGGCACGTTGAAGTCGCGGTGGATGTCGGCCAGGGACGACTCGCTGACGGTCAGGATGGGCTTCAGCCGGGGGGCGACCTTGGCCTGCATCCGGACGAAGCCGTACCACCGTCGCAGCGACAGCCGCTTGCGTCCCGACGCGGCCTTCAGCTCGATCCGCCGGTCAACGCTGATCGGGTGGTGGATGGTGCCGACCACCGGGAAGAGCTTCTGGATGCCGAGCAGGCCGTAGCCGAGCGTCTGGTTGTCCTGCACCACGTCGAAGTCGCCGACGCGCTTCTTCAGCTCGCGGTACGCCCGGAGGGTGAAGGTCAGCGGCTCGGGGAAGCCGGCGGTCCACATGGCGCCGACCTCCAGGAGGTCGATCCAGTCGCGGTACTCGCGGAGGCCGGGGGTGCGGAAGGGGTCCTCGTCGCGGTAGAGGTCCAGGCTGGGGACCTTGTTGAGGATGACGCCCTCGTCGAGCTCGGGGTAGGGCTGGCCGGAGAAGACCTCGACGTGGTGGCCGAGAGCGACCAGCTCCCTGCTGAGATGGCGCAGGTAGACGCCCTGGCCACCGCATGTCGGCTTGCTGCGGTACGACAGCAGCGCGACGCGCAGCGAATCCGCCCCTGGCACGGCGACCCCTTCCTTATCCTGTCCGGAAGGGGACAGGTACCGTGAAAGACGACCTTTCCCTCCGGACCCTACCATTCAGTAGGTCTCGCCGACCCGAGGTGTAATCGTTCCCGCAGTCCGTCGCACCCGGTCCCATCTGCGATGTCAGGGCGACAGAGCATTATTCTATGTAACGCGTTCTAGCTATGGCGCGGTCGGCATGATGCCCATGCCGACGGCAGGACGGTACATTCGCCGTCACACGCCATATGAGGGGCAAAAGTCTCATCCACCAGCAAGGAGGACGCGTTGGCCAGGCGCGCACTGATCACCGGCATCACCGGGCAGGACGGTTCCTACCTGGCCGAGCACCTGCTGGGCGAGGGTTACGAGGTCTGGGGCCTGGTGCGGGGCCAGGCCAACCCGCGCGTCTCGCGGGTCCGCAGCCTGCTGCAGGACGTCCGGCTCGTCCGGGGCGACCTCCTCGACCAGGGATCGCTGATCTCCGCCGTGGAGAAGGTCCAGCCCGACGAGGTCTACAACCTGGGCGCCATCTCGTTCGTCCCCATGTCCTGGGAGCAGGCCGAGCTGACCGCCGAGGTCACCGGCATGGGCGTGCTGCGCATGCTGGAGGCCATCCGGGTCTGCTCCGGCGTCTCCTCCTCCCGGACGGCGGCCGGCTCCGGCCAGATCCGCTTCTACCAGGCGTCGTCCTCGGAGATGTTCGGCCAGGTCCGCGAGACCCCGCAGACGGAGGCCACGCCCTTCCACCCCCGCTCGCCGTACGGCGTCGCCAAGGCGTACGGGCACTTCCTCACCCAGAACTACCGCGAGTCCTACGGCATGTACGCCGTGTCCGGGATCCTGTTCAACCACGAGTCCCCGCGCCGGGGCGCGGAGTTCGTCACCCGCAAGGTCAGCCTCGGCGTGGCGAGGATCAAGCTCGGCCTGGCCGACGAGCTGCGCCTGGGCAACATGGAGGCCCGCCGCGACTGGGGCTACGCCGGCGACTACGTCCGCGCCATGCACCTGATGCTCCGGGCGGACGCGCCCGAGGACTACGTGATCGGCACCGGCCGCACCCACACCGTCCGCGACCTGGTGGTCGCCGCCTTCGCCGCCGCCGGCCTCGACTGGGAGCGGTACGTGGTGTGCGACGAGGCCCTGCGCCGTCCCGCCGAGGTGGACCTGCTCTGCGCCGACCCGAAGAAGGCCCGGGTGCAGCTCGGCTGGGAGCCCACGGTCCCCTTCGAGGAGCTCGTCGCGATGATGGTCGAGTCCGACGTCAGGCTCCTGTCCGAGGGCGGCGACCCCGGCCAGGACTCCTCCTGGCCCTGACCCGGCCGAAGCGGGGACGCCCCGGGTTCCGGAGGGCCGGGAAGGGTCCGGACGCCCCCGGAAGGGCCGGGCTCTGCGGAAGGCCCGGGTCAGCCCGTCCGGCGGCCCTTCCTGCGGATCGGGACGGCGCTCATGTCCGTCACCGTCGACTGCGTGTCCCGGAAGCCGTAGCCGTGCGCGGCGAGGGCGTCGAGTGCGGCCCGCTCGGCGTCCGCGACGTCCGCGGCCTCACCGTCGCCGGCGTCGCCGTACACCTGGCAGCGGAAGGCGAACCAGGACAGGCTCCGGTCGTAGACCAGCGTGCCCTCGTCGGTGAAGGCGATCCTGGTGGGGTCGAGGTCGCCGACCCCGGCGAGGAGCGCGGCCCGGTCGTCGTCGCCCAGCCCGTCGAACCTGCCGCGAATGGTCACGCGGAACGTGTGCTCTGCCACGTCGTCATCCTTCGTCGTCGGAAGGCCCGCCGGGCGGTCTCCCGGGGGCGTGTGAGAACGCTCCGGACGGCCTCCCGGGAGCGCGCCGGGCGTCTCCGGCGTCTCCGGGCGGCCTCCCCGGGGCGTACGTCAGGACCGCCTCGCCGAGCAGCCCCTCGATCGCGTCGAGGAGGGTCAGCGCGGCCTCGGCGGTGACGCCGGGATCCTCCCCGGCCGCCGCACGCCGGCCGATCTCCCGGAGGACCTGTTCGTGAACCCAGCCGAGCTGGGAGGCGACGAGACCCGGCAGCGGGTCGTCCGGCGCGGCGCCCGTCTCCTCGGCCAGCACGGTGGCGAGCGCCGCGACCATCCGCCCGGCCAGTTCCTCCAACCGGGCGACGAGGGTCGGGGCGGCGCGCGTCATCTCCAGGAAGCGCCCGAAGCCGTGGGCCAGGCCGACCCTGCGGTTCCCGCGGCGCAGCTCGGCGCGGAGGACGGACAGCATCGCCCGCGCGGCCGGCTCACCCGGCGGGCGGTCCCGCACCATCTCGACCAGCCGCTCCGCGGACGCCTCCTCGGGCGGGAAGACGAGGTCCTCCTTGGCCTGGAAGTGGTTGTAGACGGTGTTGACCGACACCTCGGCCGCCTCGGCCACCTCGGCGATCGTGACGCGGTCGAAGCCCCGCTCCACGAACAGCGTGATGGCCACCTCGGAGATGTGCAGTTTCGTCCGGCGCTTCTTGCGCTCCCTCAGTCCCTCGGCCACGAGGTGGAACGTATTGCAAAATTGGAGTCCACTGCAAATTATTTCCCGGTCCGCCTGCGGCCTCGCGACCGACGTCCGGCGCCGGCCGGCCCGGTGCGGCCGCCGTCCGGTCAGGAGCGTGCGGCGCCCGGCCGGTGGAGGTCGATCAGCCGGGCCAGGTGCCGGCCGGCGGCGTGCAGCGGCCGGTCGTCCCGGGAGACCTGGGCGGCCAGCTCGGCGCCCTCCAGCGTGCTGATCACGGTGTGCGCCAGGTCGTGGGCGTCGTCCTCGGCCAGGCCCGCGAGGCGGAGCCGGTCGAAGACCAGCCGCCGCCAGTGGGCGAACGCCTCGGCGGCGGCCCGCTGCACGTCGGGCATCCGGCCCGCCGTACCCAGGGCGGTGGCCGTGACCGGGCAGCCGTCCACCCAGTCGGAGGCGCGCAGGCCCTCGGCGAGCCTGCGGGTGCAGGCGACGACGGCCTCGGCCGGGTCGTCCTCGCCGTCGAGGGTCTCCCGCAGCTCGTCGGCGAACTCCTTCTCGCCGTGCCGGATCGCGGCGACGGCCAGCTCCTGCTTGCCGCCCGGGAAGAAGTGGTAGACCGAGCCGAGCGTGGCTTCGGCCTCCTGGGAGATCTGCTTGATCCCGGTGCCGTCGTAGCCCTGCCGCTGCATCAGCCGTGAGGCGGTACGGACGATCCGGTCGCGGGTGCCGAGAGCGCCGTGCGGGTCGGCCGCCCCGCGCTGTCGTGCGCTGGTCTTCATCCGGCGATTCTACCGAATAGAGCGTTCGTTTTAGAGGTGTGCTACGGTCCTCTCTGAATAGAACGTTCGTTTTAGAAGGGAGGCGCGATGAGCGTGCGGAAGGTGGCGGTCATCGGGCTCGGGCCGATGGGCCGGGCGATGGCGCGGGCGTTCCTCGGCCGGGGCTACGAGGTCACCGTGTGGAACCGGACCCCGGAGAAGGCCGGCGAGCTGGTGGCCGGGGGCGCGATCCTGGCCGGCACGGTCGGCGACGCGCTGGCCGCGGGCGAGGTGGCGGTCCTCAGCCTGACGGACTACGACGCGATGTACGCGATCCTCGAACCGGCCGCGGCGCACCTGGACGGCAAGGTGATCGTCAACCTGAGCTCCGACACCCCGGACCGCTCACGGAAGGGGGCGGAGTGGCTGGCCGCCCACGGCGCCCGGCAGCTGACCGGTGGCGTGCAGGTGCCGCCGTCCGGCATCGGGGACCCGGCCTCCTCCACCTTCTACAGCGGCCCCCGGGAGGTGTTCGAACGGCACCGCCCGACCCTGGAGGTGCTGACCGGCGCCGACTACCGGGGAGAGGATCCCGGGCTGGCGGCGCTGTACTACCAGCTCCAGATGGACATCTTCTGGACCTCGATGCTCAGCTGGCTGCACGCGCTCGCGACGGCCGACGCCAACGGCATCACGGCGGCGGAGTTCCTGCCGTACGCCGCGCGGACCGCGGCGTCGGTCCCGGGGTTCATGGAGTTCTACACGCCGCGGATCGACGCCGGAGAACACCCCGGTGATGTGGACCGGCTGGCCATGGGGGTGGCCAGCGTCGAGCACGTCACGCACACCGTCCACGCGGCCGGCGTCGACGTCGCGCTGCCGGGCGCCGTCCTGGAGATCTTCCGGCGGGGCGTGGCGGCCGGGCACGCCGACTCCAGCTTCACCAGCCTGTTCGAGGTGATGCGGAAGCTTCCGGAGCGCGCGGGCTGAGAGGGGTCTCAGCGGCGCTCAGCGTCGCCTCAGCGACCATCCGGCACCGTGGAGGCGGTCGATGAGGTGAGCCATGAGGAGGCGCCATGCCCGTCCACGCCGTGCGGCCGGAGGAGATCCTCGCCGTCCCCGCCGTCTCCGCGGGGCTGGCGCGGGTGGAGAAGCGCATCCGGCGGCTGAGCGCCTCCTCGCGGCTGCCGCTCGTCAACCGGGCGGCCGGGCACATCACCGGAGCGGGCGGCAAGCGCCTGCGCGCCGCGCTGACGCTGGCGACCGCGCTCGCCCTGGGCGGGCGGATCGACGGCCGGACGGTCACCGCGGCGGCCTGCGTCGAGCTGGTCCACGCCGGGTCGCTGGTCCACGACGACCTCATGGACGGCGCCGCGCAGCGCCGCGGGGTGCGGACCCTCAACGCCGAACTCGGCGACGCCCGGGCGCTGGTCGTCGGCGACTTCATGCTCGCCCGTGCCTGGCTCGCCGCACTGACCTCGGCTTCCAAACACGTGGCCGGGACGCTCGCCGCGGTGGTCGTCGAGCTCGCCGAGGGGCAGTTCCAGGAGACGGCCGACCTGTTCGACCCCGGGCGCACCCCCGAGGCGGCCCTGCGGTCCATCACCGGCAAGACCGCCTCCCTGTTCCGGGCGAGCTGCGCGGTGGCCCACCCGGACGGGTGGACCATGGCGGCGTACGGCGAGCGGTTCGGCGTCCTCTTCCAGGTCCTGGACGACCTGCTGGACCTGGCCTCCACCGCCGACCGGCTGGGCAAGCCGGTCGGCAACGACCTGCGGCAGGGCGTCTACACCCTGCCGCTGCTGCTGGCGCTCCGGCACGACCGCGGGGAGCTGCGGTCCTTCCTCGGCAGGCGGCTGACGGAGGAGGAGATCACGCTCCTGCTCGCCCGCCTGCGCGAGGGCCGCATGGTCGCCGACACGCTGGAGTACTGCCGGGGCCTGGCGGCGGACGCCCTGGCCGCGCTGCCCGCCGTCGCCGACCCGGAGGTCGCCGCCGCCCTGTACGCATTGCCCGGCGCCTACGTCGACCGGACGGAGTCCCTGCTGGCGCGGTGAAGGGGGCCGGGACCGGCGGAGCGGGACGGTCCGCCCGGCCGGGCGCCGTCCGGCCGCACGCCGCACGCCGCACGCCGGCCGGGCCCGGAGCGTCCATGCGGCACCGGGTTGACACGATTAATACGGTCGTACATATTGGACGCCATGGCCAGGACATCCAACAAAGAGCAGATCCTGCGCGAAGGGCTGGAGACCGTGCGCAGGCGCGGGTTCACCACATCCGGCGTGCGCGACATCACGGCGGCGGCCGGAGTGCCGCAGGGATCCTTCACCAACCACTTCGCGTCCAAGGAGGCGTTCGGGCTGGAGATCCTCGACCGGTACTTCGCGGATGTCGGCGTGCTCGTCGAGACCACCCTGCGCGACGGCGACCTGCCGCCGCTGACGAGGCTGCGCGCGTACTTCGACGCCATCACCGCCCGGTTCGAGGAGCGCGGCTGGCGTGACGGATGCCTGATCGGCAACCTGAGCCTGGAGTCGGCCGAGCACAGCGAGGCGCTGCGCACACGACTGTCGGAGATCTTCTCCGAATGGCGGCGGCCGTTCGCCGACTGCCTGGAGGAGGCCGCCGCGGCCGGGCAGATCCGTCTCGACCTGCCCGCGCTCGACCTGGCCGACTTCCTGCTCGCCTCGTGGCAGGGCGCGATCCTGCGGATGAAGGTCGAACGCGGTGCCGAGCCGCTCGAACGTTTCAAGCGGATCGTGTTCTCGTCGGTGCTGCGCTGACGTCCGTTCTCCCCCGGTCTCCCCTGAAGTCTTCTCCCGTCTCCCCTCGAAGGGCCGTTCGTCATGACCTCCGCACCCGCCGGGATCCGCCCGGAGATCCCCGCCGCCGACCCCCACCCGCGCCGCCGTGTCAGCGTGGCCGGGACCGAGATGAGCTACGTCGACGTCGGGGAGGGCGCACCGATCGTCTTCCTGCACGGCAACCCGACGTCGTCCTATCTGTGGCGCAACGTCATCCCGCACGTCGAGGACCAGGGCCGCTGCCTGGCGCCCGACCTGGTGGGCATGGGGGACTCGGGCCCCGCGCCGGACGGGCGGTACCGGTTCGCCGACCACGTCCGCCACCTCGACGCCTGGTTCGACGCGCTCGGCCTGGACGCGGACGTCACCCTGGTGCTGCACGACTGGGGTTCCGCGCTGGGCTTCCACTGGGCCGAGCGGCACCGGGAGAGGGTGCGGGCGATCGCTTACATGGAGGCCATCGTCCAGCCCAGGCTCTGGAGCGACTTCCCGGAGGGCCGCGACGCGCTGTTCCGGGCGATGCGGTCGGCGCACGGTGAGCGCCTCGTCCTGGAGGAGAACTTCTTCGTGGAGACGGTCCTGCCCAAAAGCGTGCTGCGCCCTCTGGGAGAAGAGGAGATGGCGGCCTACCGGGCGCCGTTCCCGACCCCGGACTCGCGCGTCCCGACGCTGATGTTCCCCCGGGAACTGCCGATCGAGGGAACACCCGAGGACGTCGCGGAGATCGTCGAGTCGTACGGCGCCTGGCTGTCCACGAGCCGGGTGCCCAAGCTGCTCGTGTCGGCGCGGCCCGGCGCGCTGCTGGTGGGAAGGGCGCTGGAGTTCGCCCGCACCTGGCCCGCGCAGCGCGAGGTCACCGTGGCGGGCAGCCACTATGTGCAGGAGGACTCACCGCACGAGATCGGCGCCGCCCTGGCCGACTTCCTGAGGAGCCTCTGAGCGGGAGGCGGGAGGCGGGAGGCGGGGCGACCCCGCACCGCTCGCCCGCCCGGAGCCCGTGTCGCGGCCGGCCGGCCTCCCCGGCCGGCCGCGGGGGTTCAGGAGACGGTGACCGGGAGGTCCTTGATGCCGTTGATGAAGTTGGAGCGGAGCCGCCGGGCCGGGCCAGCCTGGGCGAGGTTCGGCAGCCGCTCGGCCAGCACCTCGAAGAGCACCCGCAGCTCCAGCTTGGCCAGGTGGTTGCCGAGGCAGAAGTGGGCGCCGCCGCCGCCGAAGCCGATGTGGGGGTTGGGGGTGCGGCCGATGTCGAACGTCCCCGGGTCGGCGAAGACGTCCTCGTCGCGGTTGGCGGAGGTGTAGAACACCACGACCTTGTCGCCCTCCCTGACCTCCTGCTCGCCGATCACCGTGTCGGCGGTCGCCGTACGGCGGAAGAGGTTGACCGGGGAGACCCAGCGGACGATCTCGTCGGCGGCGGTGCCGGCCAGCGAGGGGTCGGCGACCAGGCGCCGCCACTGCTCGGGATGCTCGAAGAGCGCCAGCATGCCGCCGGAGGCGGCGTTGCGGGTCGTCTCGTTGCCCGCCACCACCAGCAGCAGCACGAACAGGTCGAACTCGTTCTCGTCGAGGACCTCGCCGTCGTCGTCGGGGCGCAGGAGCCTGGTGATGATGTCGTCGCGGGGATCCTCGCGACGCTCGGCCGCGAGCCGGTTGGCGTAGGCGTAGACCTCCGCGGCGGCGTCGCGTCCCTCGGCGGGGTCGGCCGCGTAGTCGGGGTCCTCCGCGCCGATCATCTGGTTGGACCAGCTGAAGAGCTTGTCGCGGTCCTCGACGGGGGCGCCGAGCAGTTCGCAGATCACGTACAGCGGCAGCGGGGCGGCGATGTCCCGGACGAAGTCGACCGAGGGGCGGCCCTTGGCCTCGTCCACGAGGGCGTGGCAGATGTCGCGGATGTGCTGCTCCAGGGCGCCGATGACGCGCGGGGTGAAGCCCCGGTTGACCAGTGAACGGCGCCGGGTGTGCTCCGGCGGGTCCTGGTTGAGCATCATCAACCGCTGGAACTCGCGCTGCTCCTCCGGCATCTCGTCGAAGAGCGCGAGCTTCCTGCTGGAGGAGAACAGGTCGGGGCGGCGGGAGACCTGCACGACGTCGGCGTGCCTGGTTACCGCCCAGAAGTCGGGCCAGCCGGGGTCGCCGCCTCCGTGCCGGTGGACCGGGTCGTTGGCCCGCAGCCAGGCGAACTGGTCGTGGGGCGCGCCCTCGCGCGCGTAGAGATCCTGGTCGACGAGGTTGATGTCCATGGCCCTCCCCGGGGGAATCGCCCGCGCGTCCTCGCGGGGCGTCGTGCTGACGACGTGCTGACGACGTGCGCCACGCCGCGGGTGACGGGCGTGCCCGCCCGTCCCGCCGACCTAACCGATCAAGCGCTTGGTGGGGCGCCTGCTGTAACGCGTTCTATTATGTACCGCTGGGCGAGTCAAGGAGCGGCCTCCGCGTCTCCCTCCGGCGTTCCTCCGCGTCCTCCACCGGTTTCCGTGCCTCCTCCCGGCGTTCCTCCGCGTTCCCTCCCGGGGCTCCGCCGTACGTCCCGATCGGGCCGACCCAGCGCTCCACCCGGCCGTCGCGTTTGATCATGAAGCCGCGCTTGAGCGGCCGGAGCACCACCGTGGTCTCGATCGCCCGCATGCCGGGCAGGCCGCCGATGCCCCGCAGGAACTCGTACAGCTCGGGCCGGCCCGGCACGACCACGTGCGCCACGAGCTGGTGGTCGCCGGCCACCGCCACCAGGTATCGCACCTGCGGGAGAGCCGCCAGCGCGTGCCCGGCCGCCTCCACCTCGCACTCGGCCACCCGCAGCCAGAGCACGGCCTCGACCGGCAGTCCCAGGTAGGGGGGCTCGATCTCGGCGCGGATGCGCAGGATCCCCCGGCGCAGCAGGGAGTCCAGGCGACGGCGGGCCGTGGACTCGCTGATCCCGGCGGCGGACGCGACCTCCGCGTGGGTGGCGCGGCCGTCGGTGACGACCGCCGCGATGATCCGCGCGTCCTCGGCCGGCGGCGCCTCGCGCGGGCGCTGCAGGCGGCCCGGCAGCGGGGCCCACTGCTCGCGCAGCCCCTCCACCTCCTGCGGGGTCAGCACGTCGAGGTGCCACTCCTGGGGGGTCTTGAAGTAACGCAGCGCCGGATAGGCGACGCTCTCCACCACCCCGTCGATCGACGGGATGCCCCGGAACAGCAGGTCGATCATGGCGTCGTCGGCCACGGACAGCTCGGCCGTGCAGTCCACCGAACCCGACACCAGCGCGACGAACCGGGTCTCGGGCAGTTCGGCGAGCGCCTCGCCCGCGTCGATCACCGTCCCGGGACGGCAGCGCAGCCGCAGCACCGACGACCCGAGCCGCCGGTCGTCGACCAGCCCGATCACCGAGAGCACACCCGAGTCGATCAGCCGGGTCGCCCTCCTGGCGACGTTGCGCGTGGGCTCGCCCAGCACGCGCCCGATGCGGTCCCAGGTGGCCCGCCCGTTCACCTGCAGGGCGGCGACCACCCGCAGATCGGCTTCACCGAGTGGCTGCATGGCGTCATCCTCATGAGGGGAACGGGTCGCCGCAAGCGTACGGCTTCGTGATCACCCCCGGCGGGGGAACGCGGACAGAACCCACGGGCCCGCGGACGGTCGCCGGACCGTACGGCCCGGCCCCGCACCGCCCCGTGTCCCCGCCCGCCCCCGCCCGTCCGCGGGCGCGGCGCGTTTCCGGGGACGGCCGCGGGCGTGTCACGACCGTTCCAGGACGGTCGCGGTGGACAGCGCGCCGCCCGCGCACATCGTCACCAGCGCGGTCGAGGAGTCCGACCGCTCCAGCTCGTGCAGGGCGGTGACGACCAGGCGGGCGCCGGTCGCGCCGACCGGGTGGCCGAGCGCGATGGCTCCGCCGCAGACGTTGACCCGGTCCATGTCCGGCCGGTGCACCGACGCCCAGGACAGGACGACCGACGCGAACGCCTCGTTCACCTCGAACAGGTCGACGTCCTCCATCCGCATGCCCGCCGCGGACAGCACCCTGGCGGTCGCCTCCACCGGCCCGTCCAGGTGGTAGTACGGCTCCGCGCCGACGAGCGCCTGGGCGCGGATCCGGGCGCGGGGGCGCAGGCCGTACCGGGCGGCGGCCTCCTCGCTCATCAGCAGCACCGCCGCCGCGCCGTCGGAGATCTGCGAGGAGGTCCCGGCGGTGTGCAGTCCGCCCTCTCCCATCACCGGCCGCAGCCGCGCCAGCCCCTCGGCGGTGGTCTCGCGGAGCCCCTGGTCGGCGGTGACGACGCGGCTCTCGCCGGTGGGCCGTCCGTCCTCGCCGAGGACCGGGGCCGTCACCGGGACGATCTCCCGGCCGAAGCGGCCCTCGGCCCACGCGCGGGCGGCCAGGCGCTGGGACCGGACGCCGAAGGCGTCGAGCCGCTCGCGGGTCAGCCCGCGCCGCCGCGCGATCCGCTCGGCGGCGGTGAACTGGTCGGGTATGTCGATGGCCCAGTCCTCGGGCCGGGGGTCGGCCGGGAGCACGTTGCTGCCCAGCGGGGCCCGGCTCATCACCTCGACGCCGCAGGCCACCCCGACCTCGACGACGCCCGCCTCGATGAGGGCGGCGACCAGGTGCACGGCCTGCTGCGAGGAGCCGCACTGCGCGTCGACCGTGGTCACACCCGTCCCGTACGGCAGGCCGGCGTAGAGCCAGGCGTACCGGCCCACGTGCCCGCCCTGCTCGCCCGCCTGGGTGACGCACCCGGCGAAGACCTGGTCCACGGCCGCCGGGTCGATCCCGGATCTGCCGATCACGCCGTTCAGCGCGGCGGCGAGCAGCGCCTGCGGTTTCAGGCCCGCGAGCAGGCCGCCGCGCCTGCCGATCGGGGTTCTGACGGCTTCGACGATCACCGCGCCCATCCGGCCTCCCATCCCGACCGCGCCCGCCCTGTGACTGTAACTCGTTCTAGTTTCGGGCGGAAGGCGGAGGAGGGAAGGGCCGGGTCGAGGTCTCCGGCGGGAGAGGGCGTCCCGAGGGGGCTCCCCGGGGGCATGGCGGGAGCGCCGGCGAAGGGTCGCCCGGGGGCCCTCCGGGAGGCGGACGAGAGGTCAGAAGCCGGCGAGCAGCCGGTCGGCCGCGATCTCGACGCGGCGCTGCGCCTGCTCGTGCGTACGGCGACCGCGGAGCATCTCCAGCAGCTCCTGCACCCAGACGCTGGACAGGGAGCCGGCCAGGATGGCCTGCTCCTCCGTGGCGGTCTCCGTCGTCAGCCGGTCTCCCGGGCGGTCCCCGGCGGCGCGCAGCAGCAGGCCGGTCATCCGGTCGCCGAACGGGGTGTCGACCTCGGCCATGATCAGTGAGCGGATGAGCGCGTCGGCCAGCTCGGGCTCGCGCATGAGGCCGCGGGTGGCGCGCATCAGCACGTCGACGGCCCGGCCCGCGGGAGTGGCCGCACTTGGAGGACGGCGCTCGATGCTGCCTTCGAGCAGGTCGAACTCCTCGCTGACCACCGCGACGACCAGGTCCATCTTCGATGGGAAGTAGCGGTAGAGGGTGCCGAGGGCGACCCCGGCACGCTCGGCGACCGTGCGCATCTGCATGGCCTCGACGCCGCCGCGGGAGGCGAGCGCGGCGGCCGCCTGGATGATGCGCTTGCGGCGCTGGTGCTGGCTCCTGGAGCGGACGCCGCCGGACGCCGCGGGCTCACCCTGCGCTCCCCGCGCCCCCGGGGCGCCCTTGGTCGCGCCCGAGGCGCCTTTGGCAGCGGCCGGGCGGGGGGATCCGGGGGCCGGAGCGTGCGGGGCGCGGGCGGCCGCGGATGCTCCGATGGTCGTACGCGGGACACGCATGAGAACACGTTATCTGATCTCCGCTCGTCCCAGTGGGTTACCCACCGGTTACGAGAGCCATCGGTCCTTCCACTGAAGACGCCCGTCCGCCGCACGTCGCCGTGCGTTCCCGTCGGCCGCCCCTGGACGGGGATTGAAATCTGTTCTAGTTTCCGGATCGGTTGGCTTGAGCGTTTCATCCCCTGGAGCGAGCCCCTTGGAGCGCCCGTGGACTTCACCCTTGACGAGACACAGAGTGAGTTGCGCACCCTCGCCGGGGGCCTCCTCGGCCGGGAGGCCGCCACCGAACGGATCGAGGCCCACGAGGCGGGCGGCGCGCCGTACGACGCGGGGCTCTGGCGCTCCCTCGCCCAGGCCGGGCTGCTGGGCGCATGCCTTCCCGAGGAGGCGGGCGGCGCGGGGCTCGGACCGGTGGAGGCGGCCGTCCTGCTGCGGGAGGCCGGGGCGCACGTGGCCCCCGCGCCGCTCCTGGCGAGCCTGGTCGCCGGGCTGGCCGTCGCCCGGCACGGCTCCCCGGAGCAGCGCGCGGCGCTGGCCCCCCTGGCCGAGGGGAGGGCGGTGCTGACAGCCGCGCTGCGCGGCCCCGGCCGCGACCTCGGTGCCGCCCCCGTCGTGACCGCCCGCCCCGGCCGCGACGGGTGGCTGCTGACCGGGCGGGCCGGAACCGTCCCCTACGCCGCCCAGGCGTCGGCGATCCTCATCCCCGCGGCCACCGCGGACGGCGTCGGCCTGTTCCTCGTCGCCCCCGGGACGGCGACCCTGCGGCCGGTGCGCGTCTCCACCGGCGAGCCCGCCGCCACCCTCGCCCTCCACGACTCCCCGGGCGAGCCCGTGGGCGGGCCGGACGGCCGGGCCGCCGCGGACCTGCGCCTGCTGGCGCTCGCCGGGATCGTCGCCGTCGCCTCCGGCGTGCTGGCCGGGGCGCTCGCGCTGACCACCGAGCACATCAGGAACCGCAGGCAGTTCGGCCGCGCGCTGGCCGAGTTCCAG
The DNA here is from genome assembly GCF_040653115.1 of Streptosporangium sp. NPDC048047. Lineage (NCBI taxonomy): Bacteria > Bacillati > Actinomycetota > Actinomycetes > Streptosporangiales > Streptosporangiaceae > Streptosporangium > Streptosporangium sp. NPDC048047. The sequence goes on from NZ_JBEZNH010000015.1 coordinate 114,762, forward strand.
GCGGTCACCGTACAGATCGCCGACGTCTACATCGCCGCCCGCACCCTCGACGTCGCCATGTGGTCCGGGGTGTGGCGGCTGGCCGAGGGCATGGACGCCGAGGCCGACGCGGACCTGTCCGTCGCGGCCCTCACCGTCACGGACGCGGCGCTCGCCGCGCTGCACACCTGCCAGCACCTGCACGGCGGGATCGGCCTGGACGTGGCCTACCCGCTGCACCGCCACTTCGCCTGGGGCAAGCACCACGCCCACCTGCTGGGCGGCGTGGAGGCCCGGCTCGACGCGATCGGAGCGCTCCTCTGATGATGATCGACCTGACCCCCGAGCAGCGGCGGCTCCGCCACGAGCTGCACGAGTACTTCACCGTCTGCCTGTCCGACGAGGAACGCCGGGAGATCGCCGCCGATCCGTTCGGCCCGGCCTACATGCGGCACTGCCGCAGACTCGGCCGCGACGGCAAGCTCGGCCTGGGCTGGCCGGAGAAGTACGGTGGCGGCGGATACGGCCCGGTGGAGCAGCAGATCTTCGCCAACGAGATCGCCCGCGCCGAGGTGCCCTACCCGATCATCACCGTCCAGACCGTCGGCCCGACCATCATGCGGTACGGCACGGCCGCGCAGAAGGAGTCCTTCCTGCCGCGCATCCTGGCCGGGGAGTGCCACTTCGCCATCGGTTACAGCGAGCCCGAGGCGGGCACCGACCTCGCGGCCCTGCGCACCACCGCGGTCCGCGACGGCGACCACTACGTCGTCAACGGGCAGAAGATCTTCACCTCGGGCGCCCACCACGCCGACCACATCTGGCTGGCCGCCCGCACCGACCCGGCCGCGGCGAAGCACCGGGGCATCACGATGCTGATCGTCGACTGCGCCGACCCGGGCTTCTCGTGGACCCCGATCACCACCATGGACGGCCGCCACCACACCAACTCCACCTACTACACCGACGTGCGGGTGCCGGTGGACATGGTGGTGGGGGAGGAGAACCGGGGCTGGGACCTGATCGTCGAGCAGCTCAACCACGAGCGGGTCACGCTCGGCCCGGCGGGCAACATCGCGCACGTCCACGACCGGTTCCTGCGATGGGCCCGCGCCACCGGGCTGATCGCCGAACCCGCCGTACGGCGCGCGCTGGCCAGGGTGTACGCCTGCCTGCGGACCAACGAGCTGCTGAACTGGCAGGTCGCGGCGGGCATGGATTCGGGCTGGCTGGGCGCCCCCGACGCCTCGGCCACCAAGATCTACGGTTCGGAGCGCATGCAGGAGGTCGGCCGGATCGTCGGGGACGTCCTGGCCCGGTACGGCGATCCGGACGACGAGGAGACGGCCGGCTTCACCGAGCGCCTCGACCGCGGCGTCAAGGGCGCGATCGTGCTGACCTTCGGCGGCGGCGTCAACGAGGTCCAGCGCGAGCTCATCGCCATGCTGGGCCTGAACCTGCCGAGGCCGCCCCGATGACCGCCGCGAACCCTCCCGTCCCGCCTTCCCCCGGGGACCGGCGAGGCCCCGCCGCCCAGGACGCCCGGACGCCCGGCCCCGCCCAGGACGCCCGGACGTCCGGTCAGGACGCGCCGGACCCGGCCGGACGTCCCGCCTGGGCCCCGGACCCGGGCTTCCACGAACGGCTCGTCGCGCTGGCCGGGAAACAGAGGGCGGTCGGCGAGGTGTACGGCGACGCCGCGGCCGACCCGGTCAACCTCCCGCTGATCCGGCACTGGGCCGCCGCCATGGGCGACGCCAACCCCCTCCACACCGACGCGGATGCCGCGGCCGCGGGCGTCCACGGGGAGATCGTGGCGCCCCCGGCGATGATCCAGGTCTGGACCATGCCGGGCCTCGCCGGACCCACCGAGCGGGCGGGCGACCCGATCGGCGACGTGCTCGCGGCGCTGGACGCCGCCGGCTACACCGGGGTGGTCGCGACGAACTGCGAGCAGACCTACGACCGCTACCTGAGGCTCGGCGAGCGGCCGGTCCCGGCCACCCGGCTCACCGGGCTGTCCGGGCCGAAACGGACGGCCCTCGGCGAGGGCTACTTCGTCACCTGGAACGTCACCTGGTACTCGGAGGGCGAACGGGTGGCCGAGATGCTGTTCCGGGTACTGAAATTTCATCCCGAGGAGCGCATAACCACTACCGATACCCGGCAGCCGTACCCGCTGGGACCGGCCGTCGGCGACGACACCGCCTTCTTCTGGGAGGGTGTGGCCCGAGGCGAGTTGCGGATCCAGAGATGCGCCGACTGCGGCGAGCTCCGGCATCCCCCAGGTCCGGTCTGCCCCTCGTGCCGCTCGGCCGGCCGGACGTACGTCGTGGCGAGCGGTGAGGGCGAGGTCTACAGCTACGTGGTGCACCACAGTCCGCCGGTCCCGGGATGGGAGACGCCGTTCGCGGTGGCGGTGGTCCAGCTGCCGGAGGGCGTGCGGATCGTGGGCGCCGTCGTGGACTGCCCTCCCTCGGAAGTGGGTATCGGTATGCCGTTGCGTGTGACGTATCGCCAGAAGGACGACAACCTCATACTGCCCCTCTGGGTCCCCCGGGAGACGTGATGCGGACGCTTACCGAAGACGAGGTCCAGGTCGGAGTGGCGCTCCCCGAGCTCGCGATCGATCTGACCCCCACCACGGTCGTCTCGACGGCACTGGCCACGATGGACTTCACCCCCGTCCACCACGACCCGGCGAGCGCCAGGGCCCAGGGATCGAAGGACGTCTTCCTCAACATCCTGACCACGATGGGCCTCGTCGAGCGCTACGTCACCGACTGGGCGGGCCCAGAGGCGCTGATCCGCGGCATCAACGTCAAACTGGGCGTTCCGGCCTACGCCGGGGACCGGCTGACCTTCACCGGCGCCGTCGTCGGACGGGAGGACGGCGAGTTCACCGTCGAGGTGCGGGGCAGGGTCAGCCTGGGCGACCACGCCTCCGGCACCGTCCGCTTCGCCCTCCCCGACCGCTGATCCGCCCCGAAGACCACACGCACCCCTCCCGGCCGCGTCCTCTCCCGGAGGGCCGGTTTCCGGACCCCGGAGAACCGCGCCCCCGGCATCCCGGACGAACCCTGACATCCCGCAGAACCGCGCCCCTTTGAAGACTTCGAAGAAAGGCCCCACCGTGGTCTCCTTTTCGGGGAGTACGGCCGTCGCCGGCATCGGCGCGACCGAGTTCTCCAAGCAGTCGGGCAGGTCGGAGCTCCGGCTCGCCGCCGAGGCGGTGTTCGCGGCGCTGGACGACGCCGGTCTCGGCCCGTCGGACGTGGACGGCCTGGTCACCTACACCCAGGACGCCAACGACGAGATCGCCGTGGCCCGCGAGGTGGGCATCGGCGACCTGACCTTCTTCTCCCGGGTCCACTACGGCGGCGGCGCGGCGTGCGGCACGGTGATGCACGCGGCGATGGCCGTCGCGACCGGCGCCGCCGAGACCGTCGTCTGCTACCGGGCGTTCAACGAGCGCTCCGGCCGCAGGTACGGCCGGCCCGACCCGGGGCTCGGCGGCGCGCCGTCGTCCCTGGGCCTGGAGATGAGCTGGCACGTGCCGCAGGGTCTGATGACCCCGGCGGCGTGGGTCGCCATGTTCGCCCGCCGGTACATGCACGTCCACGGCGCGACGTCCGAGGACTTCGGCCGGGTGGCCGTCGCCATGCGGCGGCACGCGGCCACCAACCCCGCCGCGTGGTTCCACGGCCGTCCGATCACCCTCGCCGAGCACCAGGCGTCGCGGTGGATCGTCGAGCCGCTGCACCTGCTCGACTGCTGCCAGGAGAGCGACGGCGCGGTGGCGCTCGTGGTCACCTCGGCCGAACGCGCCCGCGACCTGCGGCGGACCCCGGCACTGATCACCGCCGCGGCCCAGGGGTCCGGGGCCGGGCAGATGATGATGACCAGCTACTACCGCGACGACATGACCGGCCTGCCGGAGATGGGGGTGGTCGGCCGCCGCCTGTGGGAGCAGGCGGGGTTCGGGCCCGAGGGGGTGCAGACGGCCATCCTGTACGACCACTTCACGCCGTTCGTGCTCCTCCAGCTGGAGGAGCTGGGGTTCTGCGGGCGGGGCGAGGCGCGCCACCTCGTGGCGGACGGCGGCATCGAGATCGACGGCCGCCTGCCGGTCAACCCGCACGGCGGGCAGCTCGGCGAGGCGTACATCCACGGCATGAACGGCATCTCCGAGGCCGTACGGCAGGTCCGGGGCACCGCGGCCAACCAGGTCGCGGACGTCCGCAACGTCCTGGTCACCGCGGGCACCGGCGTGCCGACCAGCGGGCTGATCCTGTCGGCGGGCTGAGACGCGCACCGCCCGGGGCAGGGCCGCCGCGCCACGGCGTCACGGTGTCAGGGCGGGCATGGCGAGGAAGACGATCATCGCGATCGCCACGCAGATGAGGAAGCCTGCGAGCTCCCAGACCCAGTCGTGGTGACGCTCGGCGTGCCTGCCCGGCCGGCGCCTGGTCCTGCGGTGCGATCGTCCGCCGGTCCGCGCCGTACGGGACGCCCGGGACATCCGGGCGCCCGTCTCCGGGAACTCGGTCCGGACCCCGGTCACGACCGTGGCTCCGACCTCTGCGTTCACAGGGTCCCCGAGCTTCACGGGGTCCCCGAGGTCCCCGGTGTTCGCCAGCATTTCGGCTCGCCAGGCGGCGACCTCCTGGAAGTCGGTCGTGGCCGCGGCGGCCGTCCGGAGGCCTGGCGTCCCCGTCGTCCGGAGGGCGTGCGTCTCCGTGGCGGCCGTCCGGAGGCCGCTCGTCCCGGCGGCGGCCGTCCCCTCGGGCTCCCGGCCGCTCAGGGGCCGCCCGGTGCCCGCGGCCCGGTCCGTCCCGTGCACGCGGACGGGTCGTTCCGGCGCGGTCCAGTCGACGATCGGCCACTCGTCGTACGGCGCCCGGTCGGGGGCCGGGGACGCCGCGGCGCCGGAGGCGGGCAGGTCGTCCAGCTCGTCGGTCCGCAGCGGCCAGCCGGGCAGCCGCCGCCCGTGCTCCCACTGCGGTCCGGAGTCCTCGCGGCGCTCCTGGTCCACCCGCTGATCGGGGCCCTGCCGCCGTCCGCGGTCCGTGCTCCGCCCGTCGCGGTCGCGTTCCTCACGCGGCGCGGCGGCGACCAGCCTGTCGGTCCGGATCAGGGCCGCCCGCGCCTCGGGGGTGAGGGGCTGGAACAGGTTTCCCACGGAGGGGAACCCGTCCGGTGACGGCGGTGGCGACGACGGCGGCGTCTCGGGCTCGAGCACGTCCCCGGGGACCGGGGCGGGCAGGGGAGCCGGGCCGGGAGCCGAGCCGCGCGGCGAGGGCCGGCGCAGCCTCGCCCGCCGGGCGCGGGGCGACATGTCGTCGAGCGAGGTCAGGACCGAGTCCCTGAGCCGGGGCATGGGCTCGGTGGTGGCCTCGTGCGCGGAGACCGCGTCCGGGTCCGGTGGCGAGAGCGGGTCGGATGCACGGTCCCGCACGGGGGAGCCGGGGGAGCCGGAGAGGTCCGAGGCGCCGGGAGAACCCGCGGAGCCCGTGGAGCTCAGGGAACCCGGAGAGCCCGCGGGGCTCGGGGCGACGGGCGAGCCGTCGCGCGGGCCGCCCGCCGGGCCGCCGGGCAGCGGGAACACGGTGGTGCCGGTCAGCGCGTCGGCCGCGGAGGGCGGGAGCGGCCATACCGGGGGCGCGGGCCACAGCGCCCTGAGCGGGGGACCGGAGGGACGCGAGGCGGAGGCCGTACCCGGCCGGGTCCCCGGCGGAGCGGGAACCGTACCCGGCCGCGTCACCGGCCGGACCCCTGACGGGGCCGAGGCCGTACCCGGCGTGCCCGGCGCGGTGGCGCCCAGCACGGTGGCGCGCAGTCCCGGCGGCGGGACGGCCCAGGGGGCGCGGGCGAGCACGTCGCGGATGGGCGCGGCGTCCAGGGCGCCGAACACCTCGGCCATGTGGTCCGGCACCCTCATCGAGGCCAGGGCCGGGCGCAGTGCCTGGGCGAAGCGCCGGCAGGCGCTGACGGTCAGCTCGTCGGCGGTGTCGGCGGCCACGTCGAGCACCCAGGAGAGCTCGAAGGCGTCCATCTCGCACACGCCGGACAGGTACAGCACCTCGCGCTGGTGGGGCCGCAGGTCGCGCAGGATCCGCCCGACGAAGGACGCCACCAGGTCGGCTCCGACGACCGGCGGCGCGTAGACGACGTCGCGGTGCTGGATCTCGCGGCGGGCCAGCGCGTAGAGGGCGGCACGCGGCGGTCCGGCGTCCTCCGCGGCGGCGTGCGGCCCGGCGGCTTCCGCGGCGGAACTCTCCGCGGGGTACGACGCGGGGGCCTCCGCGGCCACGGTGGCGTGTCGTGGTCCCGCGGCCTCCACGGCGGCGAAGACGGCCGTCAGCGCGCCGGCCGCGGCGCCGGGATCACCGAGCTGGTCGTGGCAGTACGCGAACAGTCCGGCGGCGTGACGGTCGTAGAGCTCGGTGACCTCGGTGACGGGGCCACCGCGCGGGCGCAGACCGAGGAGGGGTTGGGTCACGGGACCGGTTCCTCTGGTGGTTCGGATGGTTCAGGCGGGGCATCTGACGATGAACCCGGACGAGCGGAATACCTGCGGTGCCGGTGTGGCTGTTGATCCATGTGTGTCAGATGAGTCACTCCCCACGATATGGGTAATCATGCCGGGTCGGCGGGCCCAATCGCACTATTGACTGCCCTTTCTCCGGAGGGCTTGCTAGCCTGAGCGGCCCCCTGGTGGGGGCCATGGGAGGGTTGAGTTGGATACATCACCTTTGTCGGTCCCGCGTTAGACCATGGGGCGGTTGTGGGCAGGGGGTCCCACGCCCCGCCGGCGAGCAAAAGGTTACGCATGATCACATTCGACCGTGTCACCAAGCGATATCCAGACGGAACCGTCGCCGTGGACGACCTCAGCCTCGAAGTCCCCACGGGCGGGATAACCGTGTTCGTCGGTCCCTCGGGATGCGGCAAGACGACGTCCCTCCGAATGATCAACAGGATGATCGACCCGAGCGAGGGCCGCATCCTCCTCGACGGTGTGGACGTCACCACCGTCGATCCGCCCACGCTGCGCCGGGGCATCGGCTACGTGATCCAGCAGGCCGGCCTCTTCCCGCACCGGAAGATCGTGGACAACGTCGCGACCGTTCCCCATCTCCTCGGCTGGGACCGGAAGAAGGCCCGGGACCGGGCGATGGAGCTGCTGGAGCGGGTGGGCCTGGAGACCGGGCTCGCGAACCGCTACCCCTTCCAGCTGTCCGGAGGCCAGCAGCAGCGCGTCGGCGTGGCCCGCGCGCTCGCGGCCGACCCGCCGGTGCTGCTGATGGACGAGCCGTTCAGCGCGGTGGACCCGATCGTGCGCGCGAGCCTTCAGGACGAGCTGCTGCGGCTCCAGTCCGAGCTGCACAAGACGATCGTGTTCGTCACCCACGACATCGACGAGGCCGTCAAGCTCGGCGACCGGGTGGCGGTGCTGCAGGTCGGCGGGCGCCTGGCGCAGCTCGACGACCCCGCGACGCTGCTCGCCAGACCCGCCGGCGGTTTCGTCCGGGAGTTCCTCGGCCGTGACCGGGGCATCCGGCGGCTGTCGTTCGTCCCCGGCGAGGGCCTGCGGCTGCGCGACGGCCTGACCGTTCCGGTCTCCGCCGATGTCGCCTCGGCGCGCGGTACGGCGGAGCCCTGGCTGGCCGTGGTCGGCCCGGACGGTGAGCCCCTGGGCTGGGCCGCCACCGCCGACCTGCCGGAGAGCGGGACGTTCGAGGCGGTGCGGCTCGCGCCGTACGGGACGTTCGTCAGGGGCCGCGACTCGCTCCGCGCGGCGCTGGACGCGGCGCTGCTGTCGCCCTCGGGGAACGCGATCGCGGTGGACGACTCCGGGCGGGCCGAGGGCGTGGTCACCCGCGAGGTGCTGGACGAGGCGCTGGTCATGGCGGCCGAGGAGGCTTCCCGCGTGGCGGAGAGGCCCGCCGAACCCGGATCCATCGGACCCGGCGCGGGCACCGGCATGGCCGACGGAGCCGGATCGACCGGGCCCGGTGCGGACACCGGAACGGCCGGCGGAGCCAGGGACGCCGGTGCGGCCGGGGAGACCGGGGAGACCGGGGAGACCGGCGCAGCCCGGGAGGCCGCGGATGGACGGTGAGCCACTGGTCCGCTGGGACTGGATCTGGCGCAACTGGAGCACCGGCCGGGCCGGCAGCATCGACTCCCTGCTCCAGCAGCACGTCGTGATGGCGCTGCTGCCGGTCGTGCTCGGACTCCTCGTCGCGCTGCCGATCGGGCTGGCCTGTGTGCGCTGGCGCTGGCTCTACCAGCCGACGGCCGGTTTCATGAACGTCGTCTACGCGCTGCCGTCCCTGCCGGTCTTCATGCTCCTGCTCCCGGTGACCGGCCTCGGCCCGGCGACCGTGATCATCCCCTTGAGCTTCTACGGCGTGGCCGTGCTGATCCCCGCCGTGGTGGACGGCATCGCCTCGGTCCCCGACCACGTCCGGCAGTCGGCGGTCGCGATGGGCTTCACCCCGCTGCGCCGGCTGCTACGGGTCGAGCTGCCGATCGCCGTCCCGGTGGTGCTGGCGGGCCTGCGCGTGGTCGCGGTCTCCAGCATCAGCCTGGTCAGCGTGGGCGCGCTCATCGGCCAGGGCGGGCTGGGCAACCTGTTCACCGACGCGTTCAAGCGCGACTTCCCCACCCCGGCGGTCGTGGGCATCGTGCTCATCGTGGCGCTGGCCCTGCTGGTGGACGGCCTCCTGCTCGCCGCGCAGCGGCTGCTCACCCCCTGGCAGCGGGCGAGGGGGAACGCGTGAACTGGCTGACCGACTTCTTCGGCGACCCCGCCCACTGGTCGGGGCCCGACGGCATCCCGGCCCGGCTCCTGGAGCACCTGGCGTTCTCCACGGCGGCGCTGGCCCTGGCCGCGCTGATCGCGCTGCCGCTGGGGCTGTGGATCGGCCACACCGGCCGGGGCGCCTATCTCATCGTGGCGACGGTCAACGTCGCCCGCGCGATGCCCACCCTCGGCCTGCTCGTGCTGTTCGTGCTGCTGCTCGGCACCACCACGGTCCTGCCGGTGCTCATCCCGCTGGTGGCGCTGGCGGCGCCGCCCATCCTGGTCAACGCCTACGAGGGCGTCCGGGGCGTGGACCCCGACCTGAGGGACGCCGCGTACGGCATGGGCCTGCGCGGCGGCCAGGTCCTGGGCAGGGTGCTGGTGCCGGTGGCGCTTCCGCTGATCCTGCTCGGGCTGCGGCTCTCGGCCGTCCAGGTGGTGGCGACCACGACCGTGGCGGCCTACGCCGGGCTCGGCGGGCTGGGCCGTTTCATCATCGACGGCCTGGCGACGAAGGACTACGCGAGCGTCGCGGGCGGAGCCGTGCTGGTGGTGCTGTTCGCGCTCGCCGTACAGCTGTTGTTCACGTTGGCACAGCGGATGGCGGTGTCGCCGGGCGTGAGCCGGAGGCAGCGTGTCCGCTAATCTACTAATAACCTCCCGCTTGAAAGGGAAATGCACGATGAAGCGTCTGTTCGGCACCGCGGCGGTCGTCCTGTCCGCGATGCTCTCACTTACCGCGTGCGGCGGGGGAGACCCCCTGACCAGCGCCTCCGCGAGCCCGGCCGCCACCGGATCCGGCTCGGGATCGGGTTCCGGGGCGGGCGGCAAGGCCGTCGTCGGCTCGTTCGACTTCCCCGAGAGCGTCCTGCTCGCCTCCATCTACGCCCAGGCGCTGGAGGCCAAGGGCGTGACGGTCGAGGAGAAGCCCAACATCGGCAGCCGTGAGATCGTCTACGACCAGGTCAAGAGCGGCGGCCTGACCGTGCTGCCCGAGTACAACGGGGCGCTGCTGGCGTTCCTCGACCCGAAGAGCACCGCCGCCTCCAAGGACGAGGTCAACGACGAGCTGAAGTCCAAGCTCCCGGCCGAGGTGGAGATCCTCGACTCGGCCGCCGCCGAGGACAAGGACTCCCTCACGGTCACCAAGGAGAGCGCGACCAAGTACAAGCTCACCACGATCGAGGACCTCGCCAAGGTCTCCAAGGACAACGCCGTCGGCGGCCCGCCCGAGTTCAAGAAGCGGCGCGAGGCCCAGTTCAAGGACGTCTACGGCCTGGAGTTCAAGGAGTGGAAGCCGACCGGCGCGACCACCGCCGACGCCATCAAGAGCGGCACGGTCCTGACCGGCAACGTCTTCACGACCGACCCGAAGATCGTGCTCAACGACCTGGTCGCGCTGGAGGACCCCAAGAACGTCTTCAGCGCCCAGAACGTCACCCCGCTGGTCAACAAGGCGGCCACGAACGACACGGTCCGGACCACGCTGAACGCGATCTCCGCCAAGCTCGACACCCAGTCCCTCGTCGACATGATGAAGCGCGTCGCGGTGGACAAGGACGACGCCGCCGTGGTCGCCAAGGAGTGGCTGACCAAGAACGGCCTCGCCTCCTGACCTGGTCTCCCACCGGACCCGCTCAGGGGTCCGACAGCTCGCGTACGGCCCGCGCCACCCGGTGGCGCGGGCCGCGCCGTGTCCGCGCCCGGGGCGCTTCGCTGTACCGCGTCCCGGGACCGTTCGCGTGGCGGGACCGGTGGCCGGGGTCCGGGATGATGGCGGTATGAGTGAGTTCACCGAGGCCATGGCGGGGGTGGCGACCGCGGTGACGGTGGTCACCGTCAACGACGAACGCGACGACGTGGGCGGAACGGTCGGCACCTTCACGTCCGTCTCGCTCGACCCCGAGCTGGTGATGGTGAGCCTCGCGAACACCGGCTACCTCAACGAGCTGCTGCTGCGCCGCGACCGCTGGGCGGCCAGCGTGCTGTCGGCCGGGCAGAAGGCGATCGCCAGCCGCTTCGCCACCCCGGGCCGCCCCGGCGCGCGGCTGCTGCTCGCCGGGACGCCGCACCACCGGGGCGAGCTGAGTGGGGCGCTCGTCGTGGAGGGCGGCGTGGCCGCGCTGGAGGCCGAGACGACGCACGTCGTCCCGGCCGGCGACCACACGATCTACATCGCCCGGGTGCTCGGGGTGAGCTACGTCGAGGCGTCGCTCACCCCGCTCGTACGGCTCCGCGGCCGCTACCGCCCCGTAGGAGGCCCGGACGCCCGCTGAAGCGCCGGGCGCGCACCACCTGGTCACCCGCTCAGGAGCCGGGCGCGTACACCGCCCCGGCCTCCGCCGCGGTACCGGAGCGCCGGCGGAACCCGGTGGCTAGCGGATCGTCCAGGAGCCGTGGAGCATGAGCGGGCCGTACGACGGCAGGCCCAGCTCGGCGGCGAGGTGGGAGATCGGTCCCCACGACTCCAGCCGGACCCGGGCCACGGCGGCCGCCTTGTCCTCGCTCGACTCCGCCGGGCGCAGCCGCTCCAGCGGGCTCAGCCTGGGGTAGACCCGCACCTGGGCGTCGGCGGCGAGGCCCGCCTTCTTCCGCGCCAGGGCGAGAGCGTCCTCCAGGCCGCCGAGCTCGTCGACGAGCCCGTGCGCGTGGGCGTCCGCACCGGTCCAGACCCGGCCCCTGGCCAGCTCGTGGACGCGCTCGCGCGGCAGGTCCCTGCCGTCGGCGGCCTTGGCCACGAAGTCGTCGTAGACCCGGTCCAGCCAGGTGTTGACCCGTGCCCACTGCTCCTCGGAGAAGGCGTTCGTGGGCGAGAACATCCCGGCGTTGGCGCCCTCGCCGACCGTCTCGGAGGAGATCCCGAGCCTCTCAAGCAGCCCGCCGATGACGGCCTTGCCGCCGAACACGCCGATGGAGCCGGTGAGCGTGCCCGGCTGGGCCACGATCGCGTCGGCGGCCATCGAGACCATGTAGCCGCCGGAGGCCGCGAGGTCGCCCATCGAGACCACGACCGGCTTGCCCGCCTCGCGGGTCAGCACCACCTCGCGCCAGATGGCGTCGGAGGCGACGTAGGAGCCGCCGGGGCTGTCCACCCGGAAGACGACGGCCTTGACGTGGTCGTCGTTGCGCGCCGCGCGCAGAGCGGCGCAGACGGTGTCGGAGCCCATCGCCCCACCGCCGCCCAGCGGGCTGCGGCCGCTGCGGCCGAGCCGTACCGCGCCGTTGCCGTGGACCAGCGCGACGACGTCCTCGCCGGGGCGGGGCAGCTTCTTCGCGAGCGGGCCGCGGGCGTAGCGGGTGACGTAGAGGAGCTGGGAGTCCTCACCGGCGGCCTTCTTGACCTCGGCGTAGACCTCGTCGCGGTAGGCCATCCGGTCCACCAGGCCCGCCTCGACGGCCTCGGCGCCGATGAACGGGCCCCGGTCCACCAGCTCGCGGACCTTGGCGGGCTCGATCCCGCGGCCCTCGGCGACGCCCGCGACGACCTGCTCGGTGATCGACTCGGTGATCCGGCCCATCGACTCGCGGTGCGCCTCGGTCATGTGGTCCTGGGTGAAGGTGTTGGCCGCGGTCTTGTACTCGTGCCGCTGGCCGACCTGGTAGTCCACGCCGAGCTTGCCGAGCGCGCCCTTCAGGAAGCGCTGCTCGATCGCGACGCCGGTGAGGCCCACGTCGCCCGACGGCTGCAGGTAGACCCGCTCGAAGGCGGTGGCCAGATAGTAGGGGACGGTGCCCGCGCCGAACTCGCCGAACGTCTCGGCGAACGCGACCGTCAGCTTGCCCGCCTCGCGCAGCCGGGTCACGGCCTGGCGCAGCTCCTGCACCATCGCCAGTCCCAGCGGGCGGGTGCCGATCTTGACGACCAGGGCCCTGACCCGGGTGTCCGTCCGGGCGCGCTTGAGGCCGGACAGCACGTCGCTCAGCCGCGGCCTGCGCATGGACAGCACCGCGTTCAGCGGGTCGGCCGGGGGGCCGTCGAGCAGGCCCTCGGTGAGGTCGAGTTCCAGGACCAGCGGGGCGGTGCGCCGCTGCCGGAACCGGTCGACGGAATCGATGATCACCTTGGTCGCGTCCATGGCTAACACACTAGGCGACCAAAAAGCTACTTATGCGGTACGGCGGACATTCACCTCTTTTCGCAGCATCGAGGTGGACGCGGCGAGCGAGGCGCCGGCCAGACGCCGCCTCTCCGCCGCGGCGATGACGCTCCCGACCGTGGCCTTCGCGCTCCCCGCCCTCGCGCTTCCCGCCTTCTCCGCCGAGCCCGTACGGCCGGCCTTCGCGGTCAGCTCGGCCGCGCCGTGCGCCCAGTTCAGCCAGGCGGCCAGCAACTCACCGTCGAGCGCGGCCCGCGCCGTACGCTTCGCCGGGCGCAGCACCCGGTAGGCCGTGCCGGGCGTGGAGGCGCGGACGGCCTCGGGGAAGACCGCGCTCGCCTTGGAGACGAGCCGCAGATAGCAGCCGAGCGTCCCGTCACTCAGCACACCCTTGCCCCGGGTCATCTCGACGGCCCACTGCGCCGCGGTCAGGCGCTCCGTCCCCCTGCCCCGGGTGCATACGGCGGGCGCGGACGCCGGGGATCCGGGAGGCGGGACGGTGACGGGCGCGGCGGTGACCGTCACGGTGACCGTCACCGTCGGCAGCGGGACGGGCTCGGGCTCGGACGGCGCCGGGGCGTCGTCCCGCGGGTCCGGGGCCGGGCCGGAACTGGGATCCGGGACGGGGGCGTCGTCCGGACCGTCCCCGTCGCCCGGGTCGCCGGGCTCCTGGGTGGCCGGCGGGCCGGGAGCCTGGCCGGTCAGCGCGCCGTACACGTCGAGACGCGGGGTGGTGACCCCGCCGTAGACGATCGGGCGGCCCGCCGCGGTCAGCCTGCCGAGAAGCGCGTCGGGGGAGGCGTCGGCGGACTTCTGCGCCAGCGCGGCCAGCGCGCCCGTGACGTGCGGGGCCGCCATCGAGGTGCCGCTGTAGACGGCGGTGCCGCCGCCGGGCACCGCGGAGTCGATCTCCAGGCCCGGCGCGAAGAGGTCCAGCGTCGGACCGTGGTTGGACCAGGAGGGGACCCGGTCGTCGTCGCCCACCGCGCCCACGGTCACCGCGCTGGAGACGCAGGCCGGCGCGCCGCCGCCCGTCACGCCCTCGTTCCCCGCGGCGGCGACGGTGACGACGCCCCGGGCGCGCAGCGCGTCGATCCGCTCCTTCAGCGGACCGATCTCGGGCGCACCGTCGCAGGCCCCCTCGTAGAAACCGCCGCCGAGACTGAGGTTCACCGCGACCAGGCCGGGCCGGGAGGTGTCCTTCAGTTTGATGAGGTGGTCGAGGGCGAGCAGGATCGTGGACTCGTAGGCGCCCACGCACGCGTTCTCGGTGACGCACTCCTCGACGCCGTCGAACCGGCTGAAGACCTGGACCGCCACCATGTCGGCGCCCGGCGCGACCACGTGCGCGATGCCCGCCACGTGGGTGCCGTGGTCGCACAGGTTGACCGTGCCGCTCACGCACGCCGCCGTCCTCGCGTCGGCCGCGCCCGGACCGGTCTGCGTGTTCTGCCCGCCGGGGCACAGGGACTTCGCGCCGTCGCCGGTCGCCGAGAAACACGCCTCGTCCACGACCTTCCCGCCCAATGCGGGGTGGCCGGCGTCGATCCCGGTGTCCACCACCGCGATCGTGCGGCCCTCGCCGGTCGCGCCCTCCGCGACGGCCCGGTCGGCTCCGATCAGCTTCAGCCCGGAGGACAGCGAGGCGGCGGAGTAGGCGCGGTCGCGCCGGACCGACACCACCCGGGGGTCGGCGGCCAGCTTCTCCAGGGCCTCGCCCGTGCCCTCGACGACCAGGAAGGAGGCGTCCGGCGGTTGCAGCACGACCTCGGCATCGGGGAGCGTCCGCGCCTCGCCGGCCACGGGCGCGGCCTCGGCGGGCGCGGCCACCTCGACGATGACCCGACCGCCGCCGTCTTCGCCACCGGCCTCGTCTTTATCGCCGCCGAGCCCGGCCTCCAGCTTCGGCCGCTCCACCGGCGGCGTCTCCTGTGCCGACGTCTCCGGTACGGCGGGCGGTGCCGTACCGGTGGCGGCCGGGACCGTAACGGCGGCGTCCGTGACCGGGGGCGCGACGGCGGGCGGCGGCGCGACGGGTAGGGAGTCGGCGGCGAGCGCGGGCGCGGCCGGGGTGATGGTGAGCATGATCGCCATGGCCACGAGAGCGCGAAGTCGCACACGTCCTCCGGGGGATGAAAACGGGCGATTCGGAGTCTAGGCAGCGTTCCGCCTCCGGTGAATACCTTCGCGGCGGATTTCAGGATCTTCCTAGGCCGCGTCCAGGGGCGGGCGATCCTGGACGCGAGACCGTCGGCTGGTCATTTATGGAAGTAGGTACTAATCTGCTTCATAACTATGAACGACGTACATAACTTTGAAGTCGATCCGGCAGGTTTCCACTACGACCCCCGGGCCAGGGCCACGATGGCCCGGCTCATCGCCGACGGCGGCGACCCGCTCGCCTTCGAGGCGGCTTCGGCCGTCCGCACCGCCTACCGCGCCATCGAGCGCACGCGCACCCAGGGCTCCGAGGGCCGGGGCGTCAGCGCGGGCGCGCTGGACGTGCTGGTCCGCCTGGACGGCGAGGAGAGAAGGCTCAGCATCGGCGAGCTCGCCCGCGCCGCCGGGGTCAGCTCGCGCAACGTCACCGGACTGGTGGACACGCTGGAACGCGACGGTCTGGTCCGCCGGGTCCCGGACGAGACGGACCGGCGCTCGGTCCTCGCCGAGATCACGCCCGCCGGGCGGGCCTGGCTGGACGCCTTCCGCAAGCCCGCGCAGGCGGCCATGCGGGCGATGTTCCGGGGGTTCACGCCCGAGGAGCTGGTCGTCTTCCGCGACCTCTGTCTGCGGCTGGCCGACAACCAGATCCGCCTCTCCGCCCACCTCCGCCAGAACGGACAGCGCGATGACCACTGACACCCCGGCCGGAGCGGCCGGCACCATGACCACCGACACCTTGGCGGGAACGGGCGGCGCGATGACCACTGACGTTCCGGCCGGAACGGACGGCGTGATGACCACCGACACGACCGGTCCCACCGGCGCCCCTGGCACCCCGGAGCGGACCCGCCACGCCGTACGGGGCTACCACGAGGCGCGCTTCCGTGGCGACGCGACCGCGGCGGCGGCGTACCTCGGTGAGCCGTTCCGCTTCCAGAGCCCGTTCATCACCTCCGACGACCGCACGGGGCACCTGGCCACGCTGCCGGGGTTCGTGTCGATCGTGACGGGGGTCGACCTGATCAGCGAGCTGTACGGCGAGGCGGAGGCGACGCTCGTCTACGACGTGCACACCGCGACACCGGCCGGCACCCAGCGCACGGCCGAGCACTTCCGCCTCGACGACGGCGCGATCACCTCGATCACGCTGATCTTCGACACCGCGCCCTGGCAGTCGATGAGGGAGTGGATAGAGCCCTGACGGGCCGCCGTCGCGCCACGCGGCGGAGAGGAAATGGACGGCACCCGGACGGAACACGGGCGCGTCGGCGGGGTCACCGGGCGGGGAAGTCGAACTCTCCGTCCTTGACGCCGCCGATGAAGGCGTCCCACTCGGCGCGGGTGTAGAGGATCACTTGGCCGTCGGGGTGGTGGCTGTGGCGTACGGCGATCCGTCCGCTGTCGTCGGCCAGGGGTCCGGCCTCCACGCAGCTTCCGCCGCCGTTCTCGCTCTTCGTGCTGATGTGCCAGGCGACATTGGCCAAATCCGCGGGGGTGGGCGCACCATGCTTTTCCATCACGTTCACCGCATCTCTTCCGCCAGTGCTGAGATGAGCTCGGCCGAGTCTTCGGGCGCGAGGGTGAGCTTTCGCAAATCATCGTACGTCAGCATGAAACGCTCTGTATCGGGTGATTCCACGTATACGGCGCCCTTCGGGGTCTCCACATAGGCGACCTCTGGATAGGGATCCTTCATCTGCAGTATGCGGAAAGCGCCCGTGGGGCTGGCATGTGCTCCGGCGCTGAACGGGAGCACCCGGATCTCGATGTTCGGCTGGGAGGCGTGCTCGATCAGATGGTGCAACTGGTTCACCATGCATTCGGGACCACCGACCTCGCGGCGCAGCACCGCCTCATCGATGATCACTGATAGCCGGGGCGGGTCCTCGTCCTTGAGGATCTCCTGCCGAGTCATTCGCAGCTCGACCCATCGCTCGATCTGGTGCTTTTCCGCGCCGGACTCCGCTGCCTCGATCACCGCTCGCGCGTACTCCTCCGTCTGGAAGAGGCCAAGGAGCAGGACGTTGTCGAATGCGCGGATCTCGCGTGCCCGAGACTCCAACCACACGTAGTCGATGAGCGCACCGGCGACCTCGGTGGCGTATCCGTCCCACCAGCCCTTCTGCCAGACCTCCTGGCTGAGCTTCATCAGGCTCTCGCGGCGTCCGCTGTCGGCGACGCCGTACAGATCGAGAAGCGCCAGCAGATCCGGACGCCGGATCGGATACTCCCCCGACTCGAAGCGGCTCGCGGTCGACGGATCGCGCTGAAGGTACTCGGCCACATCCTTGAGCAGCAGAGAGTTGGCCTCACGGAGTTCGCGGAGTTGCTGGCCGAGCCACTGCGCGCGGAGCGTCACCCACTTCGGAGCAGCCATGCTCCTCTCCTTCCAGGCTGTGTTCTACGGGTCACGACTTTGCCAGGTTGGCTTATACATCTTGTGAACTCTCGTGACTGCGTGTAACTATACCTGAAGCAACGAGACGGTCGCAGAGAGTGAAAGTGGCACCGAGTCCCACCACTGAACTATCGCTTGAACACCAAAGAAGAAAAGAGGGCCGGGGTGGGCTTCGCTTGGAGGCCACGCCCACCCCGGCCCGAGACGCCGGAAGGAAGCACCTGAGATGGAGCACTTCAACGGTTCCGACCATCCGCCTGTCTACCACGGCGCGTGCTCGCCGCGAGGCGAGATCGGAAGCAGTGGGGACGATTCGTCCTGGGAACTCGACCCGTCTCTTGCCAGGGAGGAGGTGCGGACGCTGGCCGGCGGCCTGCCTCGTATGTTCGCATTGGTCCAGGGGGTCGAGGAGGACGGCGAGGAGATCATCGCGAAGGTGGTGGCCTACGGGCTGGCCCTGCCGTGCGGCACGGCGGCGACCGTCGGCGTGGCCGACGGATTCGGCCGATGGAGGAGCGCCCACAGCGCCGCGTCGCGTCTCCGCGCCGGCCTCGTCTGGCTCGGAGACGATAGGTGACTGCGCTCCACTGACAGAGCCGTCATCAAATGGATCCACGGTGCCGGCCGATCGGCGGGCTTAGGGCTCCTAATGAAAGTGGTGGACTTGACCTGGTCAGCGGGCGGTGTCGCGCACGAGGCCGCTTGGTAGCGGGACACGGTCAGCCGCGCAATCGCACGCGATAAACCCGGTGACGTCGGCGATCACCCCCGGGATACTGGTCGCCCATGGATGAGGTCGAAATGGTCGTGGCCCATTCCGAGCGCGCGACCCTGCGCGTCGGCGACGTGTTCCTGAAAGTGGACGCCGATCAGGCGCGCATCGAGGTCGAGGTCGAGGCGATGGCCCTGGCGCCGGTCCCGACCCCGAAGCTCCTGTGGCACAAGCCGCCGGTGCTCGCGATCGCCGCAGTCCCAGGGACGGCGCTCGGCCGCCTCGGCGAGCCGTCGACCGCGTCCCCGGCGGCGTGGGCTGCGGCGGGCGCCGCCATCCGAAGGTTGCACGACGCGCCGTTGCCGCCCAGGCCCGGCCAGGCCGGCCGGGGCCTCGACGAGTTGGCGGCGGATCTCGATGGCGAGTGCGAGTGGCTCGTGACGAACGGCGTTCTGCCCGCCGACCTGGTCACCCGTAACCGCCAGGTCGCCGAGGCCGCGCTCCGGCCGTGGACACCGGTCTTCACGCACGGCGACCTGCAGATCGACCACGTGTTCGTCGACGGCGACGGGATCACGGGCATCATCGACTGGTCCGAGGCGGGCCAAGGTGATGCCCTGTACGACCTCGCCACCTTGACGCTTGGACACGAGGAGCACCTCGGCGATGTCGTCGCCGGCTACGGCACCGACGTCGACCTCGACGTGATCCGCGCGTGGTGGTCGTTGCGAAGTCTGCTGAATGTTCGCTGGCTGATCGAGCACGGCTTCGACCCGTTCGCGCCGGGCTGCGAGATCGACGTGCTGAG
Source organism: Streptosporangium sp. NPDC048047 (assembly GCF_040653115.1). NCBI lineage: Bacteria > Bacillati > Actinomycetota > Actinomycetes > Streptosporangiales > Streptosporangiaceae > Streptosporangium > Streptosporangium sp. NPDC048047. The sequence goes on from NZ_JBEZNH010000015.1 coordinate 133,731, forward strand.
ATCCCGGCTGTGAGGCTGCGCGGGCCCGACTGCTATGAAAAGTCCCAACGAAACGATCAGTGGATGAGGCGTCGCCGGCAGAAGATGGCGACGGCGAGGGTCATGAAGGCTTCGTGGAGGTCGTCGCGAATCTTCCAGCGGATGCGCAGGCGGCGGAACCAATGCAACAGGGCGATCGTCTGCTCGATCACCCAGCGATGCCCACCCAGGCCGGAGCCGTGCGGGGTGCCACGGCGGGCGATGACCGGTTTGGCCCCTGCGGCCCCGACCATCCGGCGGTAACAGGTGCAGAGCACGAACAAGATGCCCGCCAGGACCTTCCGGTTGTCCAGGCGTTTGCGGCCCGGATGATCTGTACGGTGTGGCAAGACCGGCAGCGACGGTTCGATGATGAGCAGGGCTGCGACGCGGTTCACGCTATGAGCAGGCGGAGGCCGAGATCCGCCGCGTCGAGGTCGGCGAGGTCGTGGTTGCGCTCGGCCCACCGGCCGGAGTCGAGGTCGTCGCGGAGGCTTCGCACCGCCCGCCGCTCGGCCTCGGGCCCGACCTTCGTCCACACCGACATCGTACGGCGCACGTGATCCTCCAGGTACGCCGCCGGTCGGCGCCAGTACGCCTCGAACAGGCCGTCGGCGCAGTCCCACGGGACGGGCACCGGCTCGGCGCGGGCGCCGATCGCGCCGGCCATCCCGGCGAGCGAGGGAAACCCCGCGAGGACGGCGGCGAACTCGGGCAGGTGGTCGCGGGTGAGCCAGAACCTGTTCTGCCATCCGGGCTCGTCGGTGTCGAAGGTGAGGACCACCACCCGGCGGGCCACGCGCCGCATCTCGCGCAGCCCCGCCATCGGGTCTCCCCAGTGGTGAACGGTGGAGACGGCCATCGCGGCGTCGAAGGACCGATCCTCGAACGGCAGGCTCTCCGCGAAGGCGGCCACGCACGGCGCCGCACCGGCGGGTCGCTGCCCCCGCATGACCGCCGACGGCTCCACCGCGGTCACATTGCGGTCAACGGGCTCGTAGGAGCCCGTGCCGGCCCCGATGTTCAGCACCGTCTCTGCGTCCCCGAGCGCGTTCCAGATCCGCGCGGCGATCCGTGGCTCGGTACGCCGTGTCGCGGGGTAAGCGCCGCCGATCGCGTCGTACAGCCGTGCGCCGAGCATCTCCAGTTGCTCCTCCGGTGTCACCTTCAGTCCCTTCTCCCGCGCCCGGAGTTCCCTGTCGATGGCCGTCACCATGGCGTCAGCGCGATCACGCCGCTCCAGCAGCAGGCCGCGCAGCCGGCGCAGGTGCGCGACCGTGTCGGTTGACGGGTCGCCGACCAGTTCGGCGACCTCCCGCAGCCCGAATCCCAGCCGCCGATAGGCCAGCACCTCCCGCAGTCGCTCCACGTCGTCCGCTGAATAGGCCCGATACCCGGCCGCGGTTCGCGCCGACGGCCGGACGAGCCCGATCTCGTCGTAGTGATGCAGCGTGCGGACGCTCACGCCGGCCAGCCCGGCCACGCGTCCCACCGTCCAGTGATCCTCCACGGCACCGACTATGCGGCCTGACGCCGCGTGAGGGTCAAGCGCCTCACCGGGGCAGCAGGAGCCGGACGCGAAGGGGCTCAGACATGGCTCGACCCGCAGGGGCCTTGGGCGCACGGAGGGCCGAGCGAGCGAGACTTCACCGGAGCCGTTCGCCGTCGCGCTGACGAGCTCACCGCTGGAAGACGCCGGGGGCGCCCCACGGATGAACGTTTCACCCGCGGTGGGACGGTGGGGACGCGGCAGCAGGGAGGCGGGCGGCAGGGGGGGCCGGAGGCTTGACGGCGTCTCGGGTGTCGTATTCGCTCGCCTTCAGTACCGCCGCCTTCCCCTCCTCGCGGAGAGGGTGGCGGCGCGGCACTTGTGTTAGCGCTAACACCAACCAGAACGTCCCATTCCCGGATTGTGGCCCGGCCGGTCGCCGGCGAAGTGAGGCGGACGCCTCGCCTCGTCACCACGTGGCCCCGGCATGAGCACCCCGGAGACGAGGAGGCACCATGCGACCACGTGGCCCCGTACGGCGACGCCCCGCCGGCGACGCCGGTGTTGATCACCGGGCTCCGGCGCGATCTGGCCCCCGGCCCCTGCTCCGGCTGGTCGTCGCCGTACAGACGGTGGTCCTCGCTCTAGCCTCGGCGATCTGGGCCCTCCCGGACACCGCGGCACGAGCGGTCGCCGTGCCCGCCGCGGCCGTCGCGGCGGTGGCCACGCCCCCCATGGGCTGGGCGTCCTGGAACACCTTCGCCGCGCAGATCAACTACAACGTCATCAAGGCCCAGACGGACGCGATGGTGTCGTCGGGGATGAAGGACGCCGGCTACGAGTACGTCAACATCGACGAAGGCTGGTGGCAGGGAACCCGGGACTCCTCGGGGAACATCACGGTCGACACGGCCGAATGGCCGGGCGGCATGAAGGCGATCGCCGACTACATCCACAGCAAAGGCCTCAAGGCGGGCATCTACACCGACGCCGGGCGCAACGGCTGCGGCTACTACTACCCGACCGGTCGCCCGGCCGCCCCCAACACCGGCAGCGAGGGCCACTACGACCAGGACTTCCTGCAGTTCTCCCGCTGGGGCTTCGACTTCGTCAAGGTCGACTGGTGCGGCGGCCAGGCCGAGGGGCTCGACGCCCGCACCGCCTACCGGTCGATCAGCGCCGCGATCGACCGCGCCACCGAGCAGACCGGCAGGCCGCTGGTGCTGTCGGTCTGCAACTGGGGCGCCCAGAACCCGTGGGACTGGGCGCCGGCCATCTCCACCATGTGGCGCACCAGCGGGGACATCATCTACTGGGGCCAGAACGCCTCGATGGACCGGGTGCTGGCCAACTTCGACTCCGCCCAGCACCCGAACGCGCAGAGCCCCGGCCACTACAACGACCCCGACATGCTCGTCGTCGGCATGAACGGCTTCTCGGCCGCGCAGAACCGTACGCACATGGGCCTGTGGGCGATCTCCGGGGCTCCGCTGCTGGCCGGCAACAACCTCGCCACGATGAGCGCCGACACCAGGGCGATCCTCACCAACCGGGAGGTGCTGGCCGTCGACCAGGACCCCCTCGGACGGCAGGGCGTGAAGGTGGCCGAGGACCAGAGCGGCCGTCAGGTGTACAGCAAGGTGCTGTCGGGGAACGGCCGGCGCGCGGTGCTCCTGCTGAACCGCACCACGTCCGCCGCGTCCATCACCGCCCGCTGGTCCGACCTCGGCCTGAGCGGAGCGGCCACCGTACGGAACCTGTGGACCGGCGCCGACGCGGGCACCTTCACCGGGAGCTATACGACCTCCGTGCCCGCCCGTGAGGCGGTTCTGATCACCGTCGCAGGGACCACCGCCTCGCCCACGGCCACCCCCACCGCTCCCGCGTCGGGCGCGATCCGGGGTGTGGCCTCCGGCAGGTGCCTGGACGTCAACGGCGTCTCCCAGGCCAACGGCGCGCAGGTGCAGATCTGGGACTGCAACGGCCAGGGCAACCAGCAGTGGGCCGCGACCGGCTCCGGTGAGCTGCGCGTCTACGGGAACAAGTGCCTCGACGTCAACGGCGCGGGCACCGCGGACGGCACCGGCGTGATCATCTGGGACTGCAACGGGCAGAGCAACCAGAAGTGGCGCTTCAACTCCGACGGCACCATCACGGCCGTCGGCGCGAACAAGTGCCTGGACGTGTCGAGCAACGGCACCGCCAACGGCACGAAGGCACAGATCTGGTCGTGCAACGGCCAGAACAACCAGAAATGGACCCGCGCCTGACCGGCGCGACGCGCTGACCCGCCCCCGCCGGGACGACCACGTCCCGGCGGGGGAGAGGCCCGTCGATCGCGCCGTGGATATCGTGCCCGGAGCGACCCCGCCGACCGGGGCGGGGGAGCCGACATGGCTCGACCCCCCGCGGCCTTGGGCGCACGGAGGGCCGAGCGGTCGAAACTTTACCGGAGACCGTTCGCCATCGCGCTGACCAGCTCACCGTTGGTGGTGTCGCCGCTGGTCTCCCAGAAGAAGGCGCCGCCCAGACCCTGGTTCTTGGCGTAGCTCATCTTGCCGGCGATGGTGGTCGGAGTGTCGTAGCTCCACCACTGGCCACTGCAGAAGCCGTAGGCGGTGCCGGCGACGGTGCCGGTGACCGGGCACTTGCTCTTGAGGACCTTGTAGTCCTCGATGCCCGCCTCGTAGGTGCCGGGGGCGGCTCCGGTGGCGGTGCCGCCGGGCGCGGCCTGGGTCACGCCGGTCCAGCCGCGGCCGTAGAAGCCGACGCCGAGGAGGAGCTTGGAGGCCGGGACGCCCTTGGCCTTCAGCTTCTGGATCGCGGCGTCGGAGTTGAAGCCGTCCTTGGGGATGCCGGTGTAGGAGGTGAGGGGCGAGTGCGGAGCCGTCGGGCCCTTCGCGTCCCAGGCGCCGAAGTAGTCGTAGGTCATCGGCATGATCCAGTTGAGGTTCGACGCCGCGCCCGCGTAGTCGGCGACGTCGAGCTTGCCGCCGGAGGAGCCGTCGGCGGTGATCGCCGCGGTGACCAGCGCGCTGGAGCCGAACTTGGCCCGCACCGCGGAGACCACGTTCTTGAAGGCGTTCGGGCCGCTGGTGTCACAGGTCAGGCCGCAGGCGTTGGGGTACTCCCAGTCGAGGTCGATGCCGTCGAAGACGTCGGCCCAGCGCGGGTCCTCCACCAGGTTGTAGCAGGACTCGGCGAACGCCGCCGGGTTGGCCGCCGCCTGGGTGAACCCGCCGGACCAGGTCCAGCCGCCGAACGACCAGATGACCTTCAGGTGCGGGTAGGCCTTCTTGAGCTTGCGGAGCTGGTTGAAGTTGCCGCGCAGCGGCTGGTCCCAGGTGTCGGCGACGCCGTCCACGCTCTGGTCGGCGGTGTACGCCTTGTCGTAGTCGGCGTAGGAGTCGCCGATCGTGCACCGGCCGCCCGTGGTGTTGCCGAACGCGTACAGGATGTGGGTCAGCTTCGCCGCGGTGCCGCTGGTGGCGATGTTCTTCACGTGGTAGTTGCGGCCGTAGACGCCCCACTGGGTGAAGTAGCCGACGAGCTTCTTGCTCCCCGGGGTGCCGGGGTCGTCGGTCGGGGTGACCGTGGGGGTCGCGGTCGGCGTGGCGGTGGGGGTCGCCGTGGGCGTCGCGGTCGGGGTGACCGTCGGGGTCGCCGTGGGGGAGGGGTCCACGGGGCCGCCGCCGCAGGGGGCGCCGTTGAGCTTGCAGTTCAGCACGCCGGACAGCCCGCCCGGCGCGCCGTTGAAGCCGAAGCTCACCGAGGCGCCCGCGGCCAGGGCGCCGTTCCACGACTTGTTGACGAAGGTGTAGTGGCTGCCGCTCCTCGTCATGTCGGCGTCCCAGGCCGAGGAGATCGAGTTGGCGGCCGGCAGGTCGAACTCGACCTTCCAGCTGGTCAGGGGGCTCGTGCCCGCCTTGACGGTGACCTTGCCCTCGAAACCGCTGCCCCAGTCCGAGGCGGTCACGTAGGTGGCGGTGGCCGGGGTGGCGGCGGTCGCTGTGCCGATCCCGACGGGGACGAGCAGCGCCGCTGCGGCGATGAAGGAGCCGATGGTGAGTCTTCGCAAGGGTCGCTCCAGGTCAGAGAGTTCCTAGCCCCCGTACATATAGGAAAGTTTCCTATTGATTAGCAGAGCGTAGATTCCCGTTGCCCCGGGGTCAATGCCCTGTTCGCATCCTCGTGGCCGGACGCGGCCTGCCCGGGACTGTCCGGAAACGCCGAACGGGCCGGCCACAACCTGTGTGACCGGCCCGTTCGCGGCGCGGAGGCGGCGGCAGGGGCCGCCGGAGACGGTGAGAAGAGAGTCGGAAAAACTTACCGGCCGCTGTCGGGCCGGCTCACGGTCTCCGGAACCGCCGGCCCCGCGGACGCCTCCGGGGTCGCGGCCAGGGCTTCCACGATCACGCCCTCGCCGCCCCCGGTGACCGCGACGGTCTCCGGAACCGCCGATTTCGCGACGACCTCCGACGCCACCGGCTCCGCGACGGTCTCCGACGCCACCGATTCCGCGACGGTCTCCGACGCCGCGGGCTCCGCGTCCGGGGGCGGGACGTCGCCGACGGCGGTCTCCTCGGCCAGGACCTCCTCGGCCACCTCCTCCACCACGGCCGCCGCCGCGGTCAGCGCGGCCGCGGCCTCGCCGGCCGGATCCTCGACGCGTTCCCCGGCGTGCCGGAGCCAGACGGCGCCCAGCGGCGGGACGCGCAGCCGTGCCGAGTACGGCTGGCCGTGCCAGGACTCCTCGACCGCCTCCACCGAGCCGAAGTTCCCCACCCCGCTGCCGGCGTACTCGTAGGCGTCGGTGTTGAGCACCTCCTCCCACGCGCCTCCCCACGGCAGGCCGAGACGGTAGTCGTCGTGCGGCGAGCCGGAGAAGTTGACCACGCAGGCGACGGCCGAGCCGTCCGGCGCCAGGCGGAGGAACGACAGCGCGTTGCCCTGCGCGTCGTCGGCGTCGATCCAGCGGAAGCCGTCGGGGGAGACGTCCTGCGTCCACAGCGCCGGGGTCTCCCGGTAGACGCGGTTCAGGTCGCGCACCAGCCGCTGCACGCCCCGGTGCAGGTCGAAGTCGAGCATCCACCAGTCGAGCCCGCGCGTCTCCGACCACTCCGAGCCCTGGCCGAACTCCCCGCCCATGAACAGCAGCTGCTTGCCGGGGTGGGCCCACATGTAGGCGAACAGCGCGCGCAGGTTGGCGAACCGCTGCCACTCGTCGCCGGGCATCTTGCCGAGGAGCGACCCCTTGCCGTGGACCACCTCGTCGTGCGACAGCGGCAGCACGAAGTTCTCCGAGTAGGCGTACATCAGGGAGAACGTCATCTGGTGGTGGTGGTACTGCCGGAAGACCGGCTCGTGCGCGAGGTAGGCGAGGCTGTCGTGCATCCAGCCCATGTTCCACTTGAACCCGAACCCGAGGCCGCCCAGGTGCGCCGGCCGCGAGACGCCGGGCCAGGCCGTCGACTCCTCGGCGATGGTGACGATCCCCGGCTGGTCGCGGTAGACCACCGCGTTCATCTCCTTGAGGAACTCCACCGCGTCGAGGTTCTCCCGCCCGCCGTACTGGTTGGGCGTCCACTCGCCCTCGCGCCGCGAGTAGTCGAGGTAGAGCATGGAGGCGACCGCGTCCACCCGCAGCCCGTCGATGTGGAACTCGCGCAGCCAGTACAGCGCGTTGGCGACCAGGAAGTTGCGCACCTCCCGGCGGCCGAAGTCGAAGACGTAGGTGCCCCAGTCGGGGTGCTCGCCCCTGTGCGGGTCGCCGTGCTCGTACAGCGGCGTCCCGTCGAACCGCGCCAGCGCCCACTCGTCCTTCGGGAAGTGCGCGGGCACCCAGTCGACCAGCACCCCGATGCCCGCCCGGTGCAGGCTGTCCACCAGGTGGCGGAACTCGTCGGGCGTGCCGAACCGGGAGGTCGGCGCGTAGTAGGACGTCACCTGGTAGCCCCACGAGCCGCCGAACGGGTGCTCGGCCACCGGCATGAGCTCCACGTGCGTGAACCCCATGTCCACCACGTAGTCGACCAGCTGGGTGGCCAGATCGCGGTAGGACAGGCCCGGCCGCCACGACCCGAGGTGCACCTCGTAGACGCTCATCGGCTCCTGCACCGCGACGCGCCCGTCACGGTGGCGCATCCACTCGGCGTCCTGCCACTCGTGGTACGAGGCGTCGACCACCGAGGCCGTCGCGGGCGGCACCTCGGTGCGCCGGGCCATCGGGTCGGCCTTGGCCCGCCAGACGCTGTCGGCGCCCAGGACGGAGAACTTGTACCGCTCGCCCTCACCCAGGCCGGGGACGAACAGCTCCCACACCCCCGAGGAGCCCAGCGACCGCATCGGGTGGCCCGAGCCGTCCCAGTGGTTGAAGTCGCCGATCACCCGGACGCCCCGCGCGTTCGGCGCCCACACGGAGAAGGCCACGCCGTCGGTGTCCTCGTGCCGCATGATCCGGGCGCCGAGCACCTCCCACAGCCGTTCGTGACGCCCCTCGCCGATCAGGTGCAGGTCCACCTCGCCCAGCGTGGGCCAGTGCCGGTAGGGATCGGTCATCTCGTACGGCTCGGCCCCGGCGTAGGAGACCCGGAACCGGTAGTCGGGGACCTTGTCCAGCCCGGGGAGCGTCACCTCGAAGACCCCGTACGCCACGTGCTCCATGTCGTGGACCTGGTCGTCCAGCACGAGCTGGACCTTCTGCGCCAGGGGACGCAGCGCCCGGACCGTCACGCCTTTCGGCCCGGGATGCGCCCCGAGGATCGAGTGCGGGTCGTGGTGTGCCCCTCCCGCCAGGCGGTTCAGGTCCAGGTGCGCGTTCATGGATCACTCCCGTAGCTCGGTGTCCCCTACCCTGCCCTCCCCGGGCACCTCAACCCATGCCCTTGTCCGCTATCACCATGCGTGTCGGATAAACGTGGGAGACGCAGGCGGGGAAGTCCGTTCGTCCGTTGCCGGCTGCCCACTGCCTGGTCGTAGGGTCCCACCCGGCGGACGCCGCCCGCAAAACCCGCCGCGCCCTTCACGACGTCCACCGCGTACTTCCCGGTCTCCGCCCCGCACTTCACGATGTCGGCCGTCCGGAGGGTGACGTCTCCGGGAGGTACGGCAGGCGGCATTCCCGGGGTGCGGCCGGAGCCCCGGTGTACGGCCGGCGCCGCCCTCAGGCGGGCTCGGCGCAGTCGCCGGCCGAGGTCTCGATCCGGGCCGTCACCTGGATGGACAGCCGTTCGAGCGCGGTGACCTGCTCGGCGGTGAGCCCCTCGAAGAACAGGCTCCGGACCGCCTCGACGTGCCCGGGGGCCGCGGCGGTGATGGCCTCGCGGCCGGCGTCGGTGAGCACGACGAACGCCCCCCGGCCGTCCTCGGGGCACTCCTGGCGGCCGATCAGGCCACGGCGCTGCATCCGGGTCAGGTGGTGCGACAGGCGGCTCTGCTCCCACTGCAGCTCGCGCTGGAGCTCGAAGGGCCGCAGCCGCCCGTCCGGGGATTCGGTGAGCTCGACGAGCACGCCGTAGTCGGCCAGGGAGAGGCCGGAGTCGGCCTGCAGTTGCCGGTTGAGCAGGGCCGTCAGCTGCCCGTGCATCCGGATGTACGCCCGCCAGGCGCGCTGCTCGTCCTCGCGGAGCCATTGAGGGCTGTCCATGCGTCCCACCCTACCCAAGTGGATGACACGTCATCGGGATTGCGGAATGAATGACGTGTCATGTACGTTGTGGGCGTGTGAATGACACGTCATCCAACCGGATGGCGGATCCAGAAGGAGAAGAGCCATGACCGTCACCACCACCGGCTTCGCCAAGCTCACCGGCACCTACACCATCGACCCGGCCCACAGCCGCATCGGGTTCGTCGCCCGGCACGCGATGGTGACGAAGGTCCGCGGCGCGTTCAACGAGTTCGACGGCACCGCCGTGATCAACGGTGAGGACCCGTCCGCCTCGTCCGCCAGGGTCGTCATCAAGGCCGCCAGCATCGACACCCGCAACGCCCAGCGCGACGAGCACCTGCGGAGCAACGACTTCCTGGCCATGGAGGAGCACCCGGAGATCACCTTCGTCTCCACCGCCGTCCGCCAGACCGGCGAGACCGAGTTCGACCTGACCGGCGACCTCACCATCAAGGGCCTCACCAACCGGGTGACGATCCCCTTCACCTACGAGGGCACGGCGGCCGACCCGTTCGGCAACCTGCGCGTCGGCTTCGAGGGCTCCGTGACGATCAACCGCAAGGACTACGGCGTCACCTGGAACGCCGCCCTGGAGACCGGCGGCGTGCTGGTCGGCGACAAGATCGTCCTGGAGTTCGAGATCTCCGCCATCAAGAACGCCTGACGCCCCGCCACCCCGGAGCACCCCCGCCCGCCGTACCCCGGCAGACCGCCCGGGACCGGCGCCACCGGAGACCCGCACGTCGCCCGAGACCGGCGCGCTCCGCGACACCCGGCGTACGGGTGCCACGGACAGCCGTACGGCGCCCGCCCCATCTCATCGAGTCTTCCGAGATCAGCAGCACAATCCGTCCCGGAAAGGGGAAACCATGACCATCACCCCGCCCACCCCGGCCGTGGACATCCGCCGCGCCGACGAGCGGTTCGCCACCAAGATCAGCTGGCTGGACTCCAAGCACTCGTTCTCCTTCGGCGGGCACTACGACGAGGCCAACACCCACCACGGGGTGCTGCTGGTCAACAACGACGACGTCGTGCACCCGGGCACCGGGTTCGACACCCACCCGCACCGTGACATGGAGATCGTCACCTGGGTGCTGCGCGGCTCCCTCGTCCACCAGGACTCCGAGGGCCACAACGGCGTCATCTATCCGGGGCTGGCCCAGCGGATGAGCGCGGGCACCGGCATCCTGCACTCGGAGAAGAACGACTCCTGGCGCCTCTCCGGCGACGTCCACGACGAGCCGGTGCACTTCGTGCAGATGTGGGTGGTGCCCGACGAGCCCGGCATCGCCCCCGGCTACGAGCAGCTGGAGATCGAGGGCGAACTGCTGGCCGGCGGCCTGGTCCCGGTCGCCTCGGGCATGCCCCAGCACGAAGGGGCCTCGGCCATCCGCATCAAGAACCGCTACGCCGCCCTGCACGCCGCCCGCCTGGAGCCCGGCCGGAGCGTCGAGCTCCCCGAGGCGCCGTTCCTGCACCTGTTCGTGCCCAGGGGAACGGTCACCCTCGAAGGCGCCGGCGCCCTCGGCCAGGGCGACGCCGTCCGCTTCACCGCGACCGGCGGACAGCGGGTCACGGCCGTGGAGCCCGCCGAGATCCTGGTGTGGGAGATGCACGCGGCCCTCGCCGCCTGAGCCGCCCGGGTGCCCTGAGCCGCCGGGCGCCTGAGCCGCCCGAACGACCGGACCCGGGACCGCCGTCCCGGGTCGGCCGGTCCCGGATCGCGGCGCGTGGGACGGAGCGGGATGATGAGTGAACACCGAGCAGGGGAGCCGTGAACGTCGTGAACATGGAGCAGACAGAGCCGCGGGTCGCCGACAACCCGGAGGCGGGCCGCTTCGAGGTCGTCGTGGACGGAGAGGTCGCCGGGTTCGCCGAGTACCGGCGGGCCGGGGACAGGCGGTCCTTCACCCATACGGAGGTGGACCCGCGCTTCGAGGGACGCGGCCTCGGCTCCATCCTGGTGCGCGGTGCCCTCGACGCCACTCGCGCCGACGGGCTGTCGGTGCTGCCGTTCTGCCCCTTCGTCCGCCGCTACATCGAGCGTCACCCGGACTACCTGGACCTCGTGCCCTCAGACCAGCGGGCCCGCTTCGGCCTTCCCGCCGGTGAGCCGGACCGGCCGGCCGCGCCGTAGGGTTCGCCCGTGGCCTCCCCCCGGTGCCGAACGGAGAACCTCGCGTCGATGCGCGGGGTTCCGGCCCGGCGCCCGACCCCACAGCCGGAAGGACCGAACCCCAGATGAGCGATCCCGGCAGAGACGCGGACCAGGCGGTGTACGGCTGCGCGGTCGCCGAGGGGCCCGAGCCGGAGAGCGTCCTCCTTCCCGGGCACGACGTGCCGCTGGGCCGCTACACCACGGTGCGACGGCTGCTGCCGCAGCGTCCGCGCCGCATGGTGGGAGCCTGGTGCTTCGTCGACCACTTCGGCCCGGACGACGTCGCGGGCCGGCCCGGCATGCAGATCGCCCCGCACCCGCACACCGGCCTGCAGACCGTCACCTGGCTGGTCGAAGGTGAGATCATGCACCGCGACAGCCTCGGCAGCGCCCAGCCGATCACGCCGGGGCAGCTCAACCTGATGACGGCGGGTCACGGCATCGCGCACTCCGAGCAGTCGCCCCTGGACCATCCGCCGGTCATGCACGGGCTCCAGCTGTGGATCGCGCTGCCCGAAGACGCCCGCCACGGCGAGGCCCGCTTCGAGCACCACCCCGCCCTGCCGACGCTGCGCGACGGGGACGCGACCGTCACCGTCGTGGCGGGCGAGCTGGGCGGCGTACGGTCGCCCGCGCTGGTGCACACCCCGCTGGTCGGCGCGGAGGTGCTGCTGCCCGCCGGCGGACGGTGCCGGATCCCGCTGAACCCGGCGTTCGAGAACGCGGTCCTGGTCATGTCCGGCACCGCGACCGTCACCGGCACGGGCACGGCTCCGGAACGCCACCCGTCCCGGGAATCGGGCGCGTCCTCGGAACGCCACCCGGTCCGGGAACCCGGCGCGTCCCCGCAATCTCGAGTGTCCACGGAACCCGGCACGGTTCTCACGCCCGGCTCGCTGCTGTATCTCGGGCGGGGCCGCTCCGAGATCTCCGTCGAGGCCGCCGGGGAGACCAGGCTGTTCCTGCTCGGGGGCGAGCCGTTCGAGGAGCCGCTGGTGATGTGGTGGAACTTCGTGGGACGCACCCACGAGGAGATCCTCCGGGCCCGCGACGAGTGGATGCGGGGCGACCGCCGATTCGGCACGGTGGACGGTTGTGATGACGACCCGCTCCCGGCGCCGGTGATGCCCACCGTCCGCCTCAAGGCCCGAGACCGCCACGGCCATACCCTCGGCTGACGCCGGGACGGTTCACGCCGGGACGGTTCACGCCGTCTCGGCCACACCCTCGGCCGACGTGCCGGAGCGGCCACGCTCTCGACCGACGTGCCGGGGCGGTTCGCGTCGTCTCGGCGGGAACCGCCCCGGGTCGGGGAAGCGGTGCTCAGTAGGGGTTCTTGGCCGTCACGTCGCGGGGGGTGATGCGGAAGCCCTGCCAGTGGGTCGGCATGGTGTCGCCGTCCTCGTCGCGGGCGACGTGGTGGTAGTCGACGTTCACCCAGACCACCGGGTCGGTGATCCGCTCCCCGTTGACGTAGCGGTCCACGGACGTGGCGCAGCCGGGCGAGGGGTTGGTGGTCGCCAGCCGTTCGCAGGCGCGGTACTGGGTGACGTAGAGGTCGGCCTGGGTGAACTTCTCGTTCGCCGGGCCTCGGTACTGGGAGCTGTCGGTGTTGTTGATCTCCCAGGAGACGGGGTGCCCGTCGGCGTTGCGGACCCGGGGATCGACCACCCGCCACCAGCGCATCGGGCTGTTCGTGGCTTTGCCCTCCCGGGTGAACGTGGTGTGGGAGATCTTCCGCTTGGCCGTGCCGGACCCGGAGAAGTCGTACTGCTCGACGACGTCGTCCTGCCTGCCCTGGATGTCGAAGTCGAGGCGCCAGAAGATGTTGTGGCTGTGGCTCTCCTCGAACGTCGCGCGGCCCACCCCGATGGGCCAGCCGTGCTCGGGGGTGGTGGTGAACCCCGACAGCGCTCCGGTCGCGCCCACCCGGGGGGTGATCGCGCCGTCGTCGGAGAAGCCCCACTCGACGAGGTAGGTGTACCAGCCGACCTGGAAGGCGGAGAACACCACCAGCTCGCGCCCCTGGGCCGTCCTGGCCGGCTCGCCGTCGCCGCCCTTGAGGTAGGCGTGGCCGCGAGGCCGGGTCGTGACGCAGACGAACTGCCCGCGCCGTTCGCCGCCGGGGCAGTCGGCGGCCTGGAGCGGGACGGCGGTGGCGCCGAGGGCGCCGATGTCGTGGTAGCGCGGGGTGCCGCTGTCGTAGGGCACGTGGATCTGGGCCAGCGCGGCGGTGCGCAGCACGCTGACCTGCCGGCCGCCCCTGGGTGTATAGACGACCTTGTTCAGCGTCAGCCCCTCGACGTTGCGCATCTCCCAGCACATCTGCCAGCGCGCGCCGTTCGGCAGGGCCTGGTCGATCCGGTACGGCGCACCGCACTGCGCTGCCGGAGCCTGCGCAGCGGCCTGCCCTGCGGGGCCGGGAAGCAGGGCGAGGAGGAGCAGCAGCGCCGGGAGGGTGAGGAGACGGGGGAGGGCCGGGGGGAGGGGCACGGTCACCATTCCAGGGTGTGGATCTTCTTGGCGGACAGGTCGACGACGATCCGGCTGGTGTCCAGCCAGGTGCCGTCGGGAAGCCGGACGAACAGCCGTACGCACCGGTGCGTGTCGCACTGCGCGGCCCCGCCGGCCTCCTCCTGCGCCGGGGTGAAGATCAGCCCCCGTACGCCCAGGTCGGACGGCGACCGCAGCTCACGGCCGCCCGCCTGGGCGAAGGACCGCCGTACGACCGGGCCGTACCGGGGGTCGTCCAGCAGCAGCCCGATGGCCCGTGACTCCTCGACCTTGGAGGGAGGCGGCTGTACACCCTGCTTCACCGTCTCCTCCACGACCTTCCGCAGGCCGATGTCCACCTTCCGCACGATGAGCCGGTCGGATCCGTAGTCGTACAGGTAGGCGTCGGCCTGGCGTCGCTCCTCGGCGTCCTTGTCGTCGTCGCGTTCGACGTAGAGCAGATCGACCCGGCCGGCGGCCATGTGCGCCCGCGAGCCGGCCGAAGCCACCGCGCTCGCCAGCGCGACCTCCTGGCCGGTCAGCGGGTCTCCGGGGGCGGGCGTCCGCACCGCCGTCCGCGCGGCCTGCGACCCCTGCTCGCCGGGCAGGAACAGCACCGCCGCCACCGCGGCGGACACCAGCCCCGCGGCGGCGACCGCCACGGTGGTCCGTCGTCGTCCCATGAGCGCCTTCTTTACGGATTGTTGACGTGTAACTGCGAAGGGTAATCGATGCGGTGCCTCCGGTCGGGCCGGACGGCGCATTGTCCTGTTGATCGGTATTGCTGGTTTTGTGCGTTCGGCGGCCGCTGCCGGATGGTCTCTCTCGCATGGTCCGCCGCTTCCCGCCGGGCGACCATGACCGGACGCGTTACCTCCCGTATCCCGACCCCGCGGGTCCCGGGGCCGACCGGCGGTCTCGCTGGCCGGGCCGTACGGTGGCCCGGGATACGGGCGAGCCACACAACCGGCCGGAGCGGGCGGGGTCCCGGTGGCGGGCCGTACGGGCGGATAACCGGTTGGCCGCGGGCCACGGCCGGTGAATACTGCCCGGATGTTCTCCGACGCAGACGCCGCCGCGCTGTACGACCTGATATATCCCTGGGACGCCGCCCGCTACCCTTCCGACGCCTTCTACGACGACCTCGTGATGGCCGCCGACGCCGTGCTCGACGTCGGCTGCGGCACCGGATCGATGCTGCACCACGCCCGCGAGCGCGGCCACTCCGGACGGCTCGCCGGGATCGACCCGGACCGCGCCGCGCTGGAGCGGGCCCGTCGACGGACCGACGTCGAGTGGTACGAGGGCACCGCTGCCGACATCTCCTGGGACCGTGAGTTCGACCTGGCGACGATGGCGAGCAACGCATTCCAGTGCCTGGTAGGCGATGACGAGCTGCGCGCGTCGCTGGCCGCGATCCGTACGGCGCTGCGCGACGGCGGCCGGTTCGCGTTCGAGACGCGTCACCCGCAGGCGCGGGCCTGGGAGACCTGGAACCCCGGCGACTCCGCCGACGTCAACGCGGCCGAGATCGTGGACGCCTCCGGTCGTGTCCTGCGCATGTGGCACGAGGTCGAGTCGGTGGCCGGCGACGTCGTGACGTTCACCGAGACGACCGCCGAGCCGGACGGCGCCGTCCTGCGCGTTGACCGGGCGAGCCTGCGCTTCCTGGACGTGCCCGCCCTGAACGCCTTCCTGGCCGAGGCAGGTCTCGCCGTCGAGGGGCAGTACGGCGACTGGTTCCGCGGCCCCGTCACCGGCGACAGCCGCGTGATCGTCACCATCGCCCGCCGGACCTGAACCGGGCGACAGGACCGCCTACACCAGGACCGCCTATGCGCAGCACGGGGATCGCCGTGTCTGCCGCGTCCCGCCAGCTTGTAGGGGTACAGTTTATAGAACTGTACCCCTACAAGCTGGCGGGTGGAGATGGACAGACCGGTGGAGATGTTCGACCGGGTGCACGAATGGGCGGCGCTGACACGGTTCATCGCCGACCCGCAGCCCGGCGCCACCCTCGGAGTCGTCTCCGGGCGCCGCCGCCAGGGCAAGACCTTCCTGCTCGACGCGGCGTGCCGGGCCGCCGGAGGGTTCTACTTCGGGGCGACGGAGGCCACGGACGCCGAGTCGCTGCGACGGATCGGTGCCGCGCTGACCGAGCATGTACGGTCGGCAAGTCCGTTTCACTTCGCGAACTGGGGTGAGGCGATCGACGTCCTGCTCGATCTGGGCCGGGAGCGGCCCACCCCCGTGGTGATCGACGAGTTCCCCTACCTCGCCCGCGCCAATCCGGAACTGCCCTCCCTGATCCAGGAGGCGTTCCGGCCGCTGCGTGAGCAGCGCACCACCTCGCGGACGCGCCTGCTGCTGTGCGGGTCCGCGCTGCCCTTCATGGGCAGGCTGCTGTCCGGCAACGCCCCGCTGCGCGGCCGGGCGGGTCTGGAACTGGTCGTGCGCACCCTCGACCACCGGCTCGCCGCAGAGTTCTGGGGCATCTCGGACCCGCTCCTGGCCCTGAAGGTCAACGCGGTGGTGGGCGGCACCCCCGCCTACCGGCGCGAGTTCGCCCGCGGCGACTCCCCGAGAGGTCCTGAGGACTTCGACGCCTGGGTGGTGCGGACGGTCCTGAATCCGGAGACGCCATTGTTCCGCGAGGCCCGTTACCTGCTGGCAGAGGAGCCCGACCTGCGGGACACCGCCCTGTACCTGTCAGTTCTCGCCGCGGTGGCGGACGGCAACACCACCCGGGGAGGGATGGCGGGATATCTGGAGCGCAAGGCGGTCGACATCGCCCACCCCATCAACGTCCTGGAGGACGCCGGTCTGCTGCGCCGGGAGGCGGACGTCTTCCGGGAGAACCGATCCACCTACCGCATCGCGGAGCCGCTGATCGCCTTCCACCACGCGATCATGCGCCCGGTCTGGGACCAGCTCGAACGCCCTGGATCGGCGGAGCGGGTCTGGCAGGCCAGCCGTCGGCGTTTCGCCAGTAACGTCCTCGGGCCGCACTTCGAGCAGATCTGCCGGGAATGGGCGCTGCACCACGCCGATCCCGATCTGTTCGGCGGCCTGCCCGCCCGTGTCGGCCAGGGGGTCGTCCACGATCCCCGATCCCGTACCGGTCACGAGATCGACGTCGCGGTCGTCGGCATCGCGGACGGGCGAAAGGCCCCGTTGCTGGCCATCGGCGAGGCCAAGCTGAACGACACGATGGGCATGGGACACATCGACCGGCTCCGGCGCATCCGTTCTCTCGTCGCCGAATCCGGCCGCTACGACACCGCCGGCACCCGCCTGATCTGCTTCAGTGGCGCGGGCTTCAACGATGGGCTGCACGAGGTGGCCCGGGAGGCGGACGACGTCGTCCTGGTCGACCTGGCGCGGCTCTACCGACAGGATGCGTGACGAGGTTTCGACCACATGTCACGTGACGGAAAGGTCAAACCTGCCGTGACCGCATTGTGATCTTCGATTGGGAAGATCAAGCGCCGGTTTCGCCGGACGACGGTAGTTGACAATAGGAAAGGGCGCTTTCGATGAAGGCCACTTCGAGGGGACGGCGGCTCGCCGTGACGGCCGCCGCGCTGACGGCCCCGGTTCTCGCCATCGGACTCGGAGGCGTCGCGAACGCCCAGGCCGTCCCGGCTCCCACCGCCTCCGCCGCTTCCACCGTCGCCACAGTCTCCGGCGCCGCCTCCACCGCCTCCGGCGCGGCCGACGCGCTCAAGCGCCAGCTCGCCGGCAGTCGCGGCGTGGAGTTCGCCGAGACCCTCACCGACACGGTCGTCTCCGGGTCGGAGCGCGGCCACAGGACCGTCTCACGGACCGAGGGCGTCGCCCGGTTCGGCGGCGGGAGGATCGTCGCCACCGACTCGACGGACGGCACCACGCGGTGGATCTCCTTCGCCGACCGCGCCTACGGCACCGGGGCGCTCTTCCCGACCCTGCCCGCGGGCAAGGACTGGGTCGTCTTGACGGACTCGGCCCGCCCCCGGCTCGCCTCCGGCAGCCTCGCCCTCGACGACCCGGCCGTGGTCAGGACCCTGCTCGCCACCGCCGCGTCCAGGCACTCCGGCGGGACCTACGACGGCGTCCGCACCACTCTCTACCAGGGGAAGATCACCTTCGCCTCGCTGGGCAAGGCGCTCCCCGGTCTGCGCCTCGCCTCCGGCGCGCCCCTCGATGCCGCCCGCCTGAAGACCAGGCTCTCGTGGCGGGTCTGGCTCGGGCAGGACCACCTCGTGCGCCGCGCGTGGAGCTCGTGGACCGAGCCGCGCCGCAAGGGCGTCACCGGCGACGTCGTCCACGTCAGCGACGCCCGCCTGACCGACTGGGGCACCCAGACTCCCATCGTCTCCCCTCCGGAGGAGAAGGTCACGACACCCGGCGACGTCGCGTTCAACTACACCGTCAACGGCTCCACCGGCGACTGAGATCCTTCGGTACGGCCAGGCGCCGTCGCCCGTCCCGGGCGCCGGCGCCGCTGAGCCCTCCCGGCGCGTCCCGGGGCGGGCAGCCGTCGGTGTCGGCTGCGGTGGATATGGCACTCCGGCGGGAAATCCTTGAGGTTGGAGGTGACGATCATCCGCGCACCAGCCCTGATCGCTGCGGCCAGGACATGCCGATCGTCCGGGTCGGGAAGCTTCAGGGTGTCGACAAGCGGTTCGTACTCCTCGACAAGGCAGTCGCGAACAGCCGAAATCATGAGTGCGCGCAGGTTGTTCAACTTTTCCCTGGAGATGCCCGGGCGGTTGGCGGCCAGGTTGCGTTGCATCTCGTCGAGGATCTCGTTGGTCCATTTCGCCCGTACGAGACCTGTCGTGGCGAGGCGAATAAGAAGGTCACGAAGCGTATTGCCATAAAGTGCATTGGCATCGTAAATCGCCACGAACGTCACGGTCAGATGCCCAGTTCTTGGCCTAGCGTGGCAAGCCGGTCAGCGGCGCTTCGCCGCTTGGCGTCGTCTCGCCGCTTGTACTCCTGGAGATCCTGGCAAGTTATCCGTCGGTGCCTGCCGACCAGCCGGAATGGGATTTCTCCAGATTCCAGCAACTTGATCAGATAAGGGCGCGAGACGTTCAGCATCTCCGCTGCCTGCTGAGTGGTCAACTCGGCATGCGAGGGCATGACGGTGACACCGCGTCCATCTGCCGCCTGAGCAAGGATGAAGGCGAGCAGGCTCACGGCCTCACGGGGCAGGATCACCGCGTCTTCACCGCCATGCTCACTCGTGACCGGGACGACCGTCTCCTCGGGATGCCGCATGAGGTAGTCCTTGATGCGGCGCATGGCACGCGCGGCCACCTCGGCGTCGATGGTGCCCGGATGTACGCGTTTGGCCTGGACATTTGCCATGGTGACACCTCCTCATTCGCAGTATCCGCAACAGCCGAAGCGAACGCAACCTGAAGATTCGTCGGCCTGACCTCCAACGGCCGGCCCCTGCGCGGAGGCCTTACCGTGGGCATCACTGTGGTCCGCCTGCTTGTGGCCATGCGCTACAGGACGGGTGGCGGCGAGGTCGCTCGTCCGGGTGACGCCCGGAAGGCGTTGTCAGGGCCTACGCTGTCGATCAAGGCCCCGTGTGGTTCTCCGGTTCCCCGCGGCTGCGGACGGCCGGTGATGACCGTTCGCGCGCGGTTCGGCCGGGAGGACTCCGGGGCATCGCGAGGTTCCGGGAGGTCCGGCCCTCGGTGAACCCGCGCGCCGCCCCCGACACCGTGTACGAGAGCGTTCCGATGGCCCGATACCGAATCCTCGTCGTCGACGACGACCCGGCGATCCTGCGTTCCCTCCGGCGCGGCCTGACCCTGGAGGGCTTCGACGTGGAGACCGCGGACTCGGGGGAACGGGCGCTGGAGCTCGCCCGCGACGCCGCGCCGGACGCGGTCGTCCTCGACGTGTCGATGCCCGGCCTGTCGGGGATCGAGGTGTGCGCCCGCCTGCGGACCCGGGACTGGCAGACGCCGGTGCTGATGTTGTCGGCCATGGACGAGGTGGCCGACCGGGTCGCCGGGCTGGCGGCCGGAGCCGACGACTACGTCGTCAAGCCGTTCGAGCTGGAGGAACTGGTACTGCGGCTGCGCGCCCTGCTGCGCCGGGCCGGTCGCCTCCCCGGTACGGTGGTCCGGGTGGGCCCGCTGACCGTCGATCCGCAGGCCCGCCGGGTCACCGTGAACGGCCGCGAGGTCGGGCTGACCAGACGCGAGTTCGACCTGCTGGAGGTGCTGGCGCTCAACGCCGGCATCGTGCTGTCCCGGGCGGTGCTGCTGGAGCGGGTCTGGGGATACGAGTTCGAGGTGACCGGCAACGCCGTGGACACCTTCGTCGGATACCTGCGGCGCAAACTGGAGGCCGGGGGCGAGCCGCGCATGGTGCACACGGTGCGCGGCGTCGGCTTCGTGCTGCGCGACCCGTCCCCGTGAGGTCCATGCCATGAGATCCGTGCCCAAGAAGCTGTCCACGCGGTTCGCCCTCCTCTTCGCCGTCCTGGTGCCGCTCCTGGTGCTGCTGGCCGGGGTGCTCGTGCTGAACCTGGTCTCCGGCGACCTGCGCGCCGAGCGGGACAGGCAGCTCACGGCCCGGTTGCGGGCGCTTGCGCCGACGGCCTCCGCGTACTCGTGGCGGGCCCGGATCCTGCCCGAGCTTCCCCCCGACTTCCTCAGGCAGCGGCTCGCCGCCGCCGCGGCCGGAGCCGAGGGCGTGGGCGGGATCCGCCTCGACGTCGCCGGCGCCGAGCCGCTCGTCATCGGGGACGCGCCGACCGCGCCGCCGGGCACCGGTACCGGTGCGGCCGCGCCGCCGGGCACCGGCACGGGTACGGCCGGCCCGGCCGACCTCGTCGCCGACGGGCGGCGATGGCGGTTCGTGACCGCCGCCCTGGGGGTGGAGGGCCGCAGCGCCCGGCTGTCGGTCTTCGAGCCGGACGAGCGCCTCGCCGGACAGCTGGCGCTGCTCCGACGGCGGCTGGCGGTCACCACGCTGCTCGCGGCGGCGGCGGGCGCCGTCGCGGGGTTCGGCCTCGGCAGGTTCGCGGTGCGGCCGCTGGCGGCGCTGCACCGGCAGGCACGGACGATCGACCTGCCTCCGCGGGCGGGAACCCGGCTGACGACCACCTCCGGGGTCGCCGAGATCGACGAGCTGGCCCAGGTGCTCAACCGGCTGCTGGACCGGCGTGACGCGGCGGTCGCGCGTACCGGTGAGGCGCTGGAGGCCGCCCGCGCCTTCGCGGCCACCGCGGCGCACGAGCTGCGCACCCCGCTGACCAGCATGGGCACCAATCTCTCCCTCCTCGGACACCCCGGACTCGACCCGCGAGAGCGGTCCGAGATCGTCGCGGACCTGGCCGCGGAGCACGGCCGGACGCACCGGCTGATCACGATGCTGCGGCGGCTGGCGCAGGGGGAACTGCTGGATCCCGCGACCTTCACCGACGTGGAGCTGACCGAGGTCGTGACGGCCGCGGTCGAGGACGCCCGGCGGCGGCATCCCCATGCCGTGATCACCGTCTCGACGGCGGACGACGTGCCCGTGCGGGGATGGGCGGAGGGGCTCCGGGTGATCGCCGACAACCTGCTCGACAACGCCGCGGTCCACGGCGCCGACGGCCACGGCCGCGCCGAGGTCACGGTCACCCTGTCCGCCGACGGAGGGACCGCCGTGCTCTCCGTCCGGGACGGCGGTCCCGGGATCGCCCCGGCCGACCGGGAGCGGGTCTTCACCCGCTTCCACCGCCGCGCGGGCAGTCCCGGCTCCGGGCTCGGCCTCACCCTGGTCCGCCAGCAGGCGACGCTGCACGGCGGCACCGCCGCCGTGGCCGAACCGGGTTCCACCTCCGGAACCCGGATCGAGGTACGGCTTCCGATGGGCCACGGCGGTCCGGCTGAGACGGCAGGGACGGCCGGAACCCGGTCCTGGCTGGAGTGACGGCCGGGGGGACCGGCCGGTGGGGACGCCCGGAACCGGGCGGAACCGCGCGTCCGGGGCTTGCCAGAGAACTGCCATGAAACCCCGACATCATGTCCGGCCGGGAGCCGGGCGTTCCGAGCCCGCTCCCTCCATGCCTTCCGTACCCTGATCCGACCATTTCCCTGGAGCGCTGGAATGCCCAAGAGACTCCTCGCCGTCTGCGCGGCCGCGGCCGCCCTGGCGTTCGCCGTCCCGGCGGCCCCCGCTGTGGCGGTGCCGGTTCCCTCGTCATCCGTACGGCAGGCCCCCGCCGAGCCGCCGGCCGCGTCCGACCTCGTGCGGCCGTCGGGGAAACCGGTCACGCTGCGCAGCGCGCCCCGGAAGCTCTCCGTCAGCTACACCTTCGACGGGAGGACGTACACCCTCGACGACTTCCTCACCCGCTCGAAGGCCGACGGATTCGTCGTGCTCGACAACCAGAAGATCGTGTACGAGCGGTACAGGGACGCCGGCCGCGACACGCGCTTCCAGTCGTGGTCGGTCGGGAAGTCCTTCACCTCGGCCGCGGTCGGCATCGCCCTGCGGGAGAGGCGCATCCGCTCGATCGACGACCCGGTGACCAGGTATCTCCCCGAGCTGAAGGGCTCGGGCTACGACGGCGTGTCCATCCGCGACCTCCTGCGGATGTCGTCGGGGATCGAGTGGGACGAGAAGACCGACGTGCCGAAGGTGCACCTGGCGGCCCTGCGTGGCCGGTCGGTCAAGGATCTGGCGGCGCGGCGGGTGAACGGCTGGAAGCCCGGCACCAGGTTCGAGTACACCAGCATGAACTCCTTCGTGCTCGCCAGGCTGGTGAGCCGGGCGACGGGCGTGCCGTACCACGACTACGTCGAGAAGAAGATCTGGAAGCCCGCCGGCATGGAGTCCACCGCCAGCCTCACCCATGACGGCGACGGCGACAGCCTCGGCTACTGCTGCTACTACGCGACCGACCGCGACTTCGCCCGGTTCGGCCTGCTCTACATGAACGGCGGCAAGGCGCACGGCCGCCAGGTGGTGCCGGCCTCCTGGGTCAGGGAGTCGACCAGGCCCTCCGCCTCCTTCAACCCCGCCTACGGCCTGCACTGGTGGCTCGGAGATGGCGGCGAGGGCGACTTCATGGCCGCGGGCTTCGGCGGGCAGTACATCTACGTCTCGCCCGGGAAGCGGGTCGTCATCGTCAAGTCGTCCGCCTCCGGCTCCCCGGGCGAAGGGGACGGCGGACTGTCCCAGCCGGCGGACCAGGGCGAGACCCTGACGGCGTTCCGCGCGATCGCCGCCGAGGTGGCGAGGACCCGCTGACGACGCGACGGCGACCCGCCCCGAGCGGTCGTACCGGCCCGATCGCGGCCGGTACGACCGCGACGGCGCCGGTCGTGGGGCCGGGCGGAGCGGGAAGCCCCCGGCGGGCCGACTCAGCGGGCCGGGCAGGGCGGGAAGCCCCCTCCCGGCGGGCCGGCTCAGCCGCCGAACGCCGGATAACCCGGCAGCGGGGTCACCTTCCATGGGCCGGCCACCTCGCGCAGCAGCAGGCGCATCGTCTCGGCGAACGCCGGGAACTCCGTCAGCGCGCTCGCCGTCTCCCAGCGGTGCCGGATCACCTGCCGCATCGTCGCCACCGGCCGCCGGGTCCGGTGCATGAGCCGGTCCTCCTCCGTCACCCGGGGCAGCAGGAACGTCGTCGTGTGCGCCGTCCAGACGGCGACGGCCCGGCGGACTCCGGCGTTCCACACCGCGTCGTCGGCCAGCGCCGGGTAGATCGTGACGACCTCCGCCCGGTACGTCTCCTCGATCTTCTCGGCCATGCCGTCCGGCAGGGTGAAGACGCACCAGCAGGAGGAGAAGGGCATCCGGCAGTACGCGGCGGTCAGGAAGACCGACTCGTAGGCCGCCGACTCGAAGTCGATCAGCCGGAGACCGTCGTCGGTGAGCAGGTTGTTGTCGGGGCAGGTGTCACCCGGGGTGAAGGCCGGGTACTCGTCGTGCTCCACCGTCCCGGCCAGCGCCAGGTCCTCGGCCAGCCCGGGCGGAGCGGCGAGGCCGAGCTCGTCGAGCAGTTCGGACAGCCGGGGGGCGAGCGCCGGAATCCACGGCTCGTCCTCCACCGGGGGCGCGCCGTGCCGGGCCCGGTCCGCCATGAGCCCGCCGTACCGGGCCCGCAGCTCCGTGAAGTCGGCCCGATGGGGCACCGACGCGGCGGCGAGCCGGCCGAGCCCGCCCGACCAGGCCAGCAGCCCGTCGGCGGCGTCCTCGGGGTCGTCTCCGAGGAGCACGTCGGCGAGGGTCGGCGCGGTCCCGAGGTCGGACATCACCACGAGCGGGACGGCGGGGTCCACGCCCAGCAGTTCGGGACCGGCCAGGCCCAGCGAGAGCCCGGCGGCCTCCGCGGTGAAGCCGTACAGCGCGTCGGGTTCGGCGGCGTACGCCTTGACGACCACGCTTCCCCCGCCGGCCGTACGGCAGCGCAGCACGGTGCTGCGGGGGTTGCCGCCCAGATCGACCGGATCGGACAGCTCGACGCCCGCCGCCTCGCTCGCCGCGCGCAGGATCGCTTCCATGGGGGATCTCCTCGGGGCCCCGGGCGAGACTCCGCCGTCCTCGCCGGGGTCGTGCAGTACGGCGGCCGGATGGCCGTCCCCCGGGGGTCGTTCCCGGGGGCAGGAAGGATCCTGCCGCGCCGCCGCCGGGATATCCACCGATATACCCTCGGCCGGTCATGTCTTGGCCGCCGTGCCGAGCCGGCCCTGGAAATCCGCGGTTCCCTGGAAACCGTCAGGGCGCCGACGCTCGGACCATGAAGCGCTGTAATTCTCCCAAGACGGCGGCTGCTCCGTCGATGTCGGCCAGCCGGGCGGCCAGGGTGCGCTCGGCGAGCCGCGCGGGGAGGGCCGCGGTGAACTTCAAGCCCGTCAGGGCATCGGGGGCGGGCGTGGGAAGGCTCAGCCTCTCCGCCGCGTCGCGTACGGCACGGGCCCAGCTCTCCCTCGACACATCCGGCCGGAGCCGCAGCCAGGCGTCGGTGGCCTCCTGTACGGGGTCGGTCACTGACGAAAGGGTGCTCCGCAGGGTCATGTTGGCGCGGTATCCGGCCCAGGTCCACCAGCGGACGTCGTCCCCGCGCACGATGACCGTCCCACCCGGGTGGACGGCGTCCACGTGGTGTTCCCGTGCGTCGGCCAGAGCTTCGACGGCGCGACGGGTGAGCCGTACGGGAGGGTCCGCGCCCAGAAGCACCTGCCTCACGGCCCGCATGAGCTGGAAGGAGGAGCCTCTCGGTGAGCCGCCCGACTGCCATCGGGCGCGTCCACCGCGCTCAGCGGCCTCGACATGGCATCGGCGGCGCTTCCAGTCGGTCCAGGTGACATGCCAGCTCCGGCCCGCGAGCAGCAGCAGGCGAGGTCCTTCCCGCCGGTCGGAGAGCAGCGACGGGTCGACACGGCCGATCTCCGCCCGGCCGTGCAGGACGGTGAACTGTGGCGAGGACGTGAAGACGCTGGTGAGTTCCATGAAGTTACGGTGACCGAAGGCGTTCTCCGCCGCGGGACCGATGAAGAGCATGCCGCCGTCGGTCTCGATGAACCCCGTGTCCAGAAGATGCCGCAGGATCGGTGCCGCCGCGGCGCCGGAGGGGCCGAAGGGCTCCAGGCCGGGCCACCATTCCGGCCATGTGTGATCTCCGATCCGGCGTTCCTGGAGGCACAGGGCGAGGAGTTGCTGCGCGACGATGTGCCGCGGTTCGGGTGGTGGTGTGACCGGTTCCACCCAGTGACGTCCCCACAGGTGCAGAAGCCCCGCGGCGGAGAGCAGCCCTTCGTCGTCGTCGGCCAGGAAGAGGCAGTTGCGCGTCGAGCCGGGCCTTCTGCCGGTACGGCCCATCCGCTGCAGGAATGAGGACACCGTGGCGGGCGCGTTGATCTGGATGACCCGGTCCAGGTCCCCGACGTCCAGGCCGAGTTCCAGCGTGGAGGTGGAGACGATGACGCAGTTCCGCGCCTCGGCGAAGGCGTGTTCGGCTCGGCGGCGCTCCTCGGCGGACAGCGATGCGTGGGAGAGGAACGTCGTCACGCCCAGGGCTCGTAGGAGCGCCCCCAGTTCCTCCACCACGCGTCTCGAATCGCAGAAGACGAGCCTTTTCTCCCCGCGGTGCAGGGCCGCGATGACTTTGGCCGCGTTGGCCAGGGACCCGACGTGATCGAGCTCCACGTCGCCCGCGGGCGGACCGGCGTGGCCGGTTTCCACGTCACCTGCGGGCCGGCCGGTTTCCAGGGACCCGGATACGGGTGGAGCAGGGGAGGCCCGCTCGGAGGGGAAAGGCCGCTCGTCCGGTGTGACCACCCGCGCCGCGCGGCTGCCGCGCCCGGACCCCTGAAGCCAGGCGAGGAGTTCGTCGGGGTTTCCGACCGTCGCGGACAGGCCGACGCGCTGGATCGGCCGTCCCGAGACCCGGGCCAGGCGTTCCAGCACGCACAGCAGATGCCAGCCCCGGTCATCCCCAGCGAAGGAGTGGACCTCGTCCACCACGACGGCACGCACTCCGGCGAGGAACACCGTGTGGTCCACCTTGGTGCTGACGAGCATGGACTCCACAGACTCCGGGGTCGTCAGCAGGACGTCGGGAGGATCACGCAGGACGGCGGCACGCCGGGCGGAGGTGACGTCCCCGTGCCACAGGGCGACGCGGCGGCCGAGCCACCCGGCGTACCGCTCCAGACGCGGCAGCAGGTTGTTCAGCAGCGCCTTGATCGGGCAGACATAGAGCACCGAGATGCCCCGCCATCCCTCCTCGGCCATCATCGACAGCAGAGGGAACACCGCGGCCTCGGTCTTCCCCCCGGCGGTCTGCGCGAGGAGCAGGACGTCCTCGCCCGCCAGCAGCGGAGGCAGGGCCTGCCGCTGGAGCGGCCGCAACGAGGACCAACCGAGCGTGTTGACGATGTGGTGCACCAGCGTCGGATGCAGCGGAACCGGCTCGCTCACCGGTGCACCGTCCCGGTGCCTGCGGTCCCGGTCACGGCGGTCACAGGTCCAGTTCCACGGCGTCCGCGGACACCGCGCCATGCCCGGAGGGTGCGCCGTACCCCGCGACGGCGTTGCGTTCCACCTCGGTCAGCTCCGTGGAGGACAGCGTGGGCGCGTAGTGCCGGCGCGGGTCGAAGTCCGCGAACTGGTCGACGCGGTCCATGACGTCGACGAGCTTGCGCAGGAACAGGCGGGGGGCGACCCCCACCTGGCCGCCCAGTTCCCCGGTCACCGCGCGGCCGAGGTCCGCCACGTAGGCGTCGTCCACCACAGAGGCGACGCGGCCGGGCGAGGAGGCCCCGCCCGCGTAGAGGTCGCGGACTTTCGTTCCCAGCTCACCGAGGGACGACAGGGTGAAGCCCGGCAGCCGGATCTGGACGGCCCGCGGGTTGTCGAAGCGCGGGTCGCCGGTGAAGTCGGTGGCCAGCCGCTGTGCGAGAGGAGCCAGCCGCTGCGCCCCCTGTGGCCCCTCGAAGAAGGCGGGCGTTCCGGTGATCAGCAGATAGAGCCCCGGGAAGCGGCCGGAGTGCACCTCGTCGATGAGCTGCCGCAGAGAGTTGAGCGCCTTGTCCCGGGCGTCCGAGCGGACCCGCTGCAGGGTCTCCACCTCGTCCAGCACGAGCACCAGGCCGGGATGTCCGGAGTCACGCAGTACGGCCAGCAGCCCCTGGACGAAACCGAGCGCGCCGAAGTGATCGAGATCGCCGCGTACGCCGGCCGTACGGCGGACGGAGGCGGCGACGTTCGGCTGCCCGCCGAGCCACGCCAGGATCGCGTCGGCGGTCGCCGCGTCCCCGGCGGTGGACGCGGCGCGGTAGCCGCGCAGGGCCGCGGCGAAGGTGGGAGCCGAGCGGCTCACCTCGGCCAGGCGTTCGGTGAGCAGTTCCTCGACGGCTTCACCGAGCGCCGACGGCTCGGCGCCGGCGGTGAGGGCGTCCTCCTCCAGCACGTAGAACCAGGCGTCGACGACGGACCGCAGTGCGCTGGGCGGGTAGCTCGCGGTGGCCAGACGCTCGGTCAGCCGCCGGTAGACGGTCTCCAGCCGGTGCAGGGGAGTCTCGTTCTCCGACACCTGCACCTCGGCCGCAGCCATCCCCCTGCGCTTGGCCTGCTCGGCCAGCCAGCGGGTGAAGAAGGTCTTGCCCGAGCCGTACTCGCCGCGGACCGCCTTGAAGACCGAGCCGCCCGAGGCCAGCGTGCCGAGCTCGTCGGCCACGGTGGTCTCGAACCTGCCTAGGCCGACCGCCAGCAGGTCGAGACCCGCCTGCGGGACCGCGCCCTGCCGGAGCGCGTCGATGACCTCGCGTCGCCGGGCGGCGCTCACCGGAACGCTCATCGCTCCGCCGCCCCGAGTGCGGGCCGGGAGCCGAGACCGAACTGCTCCCTGAGGAGGTGCGGGTCGAGTCGCGCGCTGCGCCCGTTGTCGGTGATGGACAGCACCGGATAGTTGTCGACGTTGAGGACCCTCTGGAGGGTCGCCACGAATCCCGCCGCCCGCACGGGATGCTCCCCGGCGCTCTCGGCGACGACGGGCAGGGGCAGAGGCCCGCCGGCGCCCAGCAGGGCGAGCAGGACGGCGCGGATCTTGGCCTTGGGCACCCGGCGGGGCGTCATCTGGTGTTGCGCGGCGAAGATCTCGGTGGCGAGCAACTCGGCGACGAGAGCTTCGTCCCCGTTCGGCGCGGGCGCGGTCGGAGCCGCACCGGTCCCGGGCCGTCCGGTCGCCACGAGGCCACCCGAGCCCCCGGTCCCACCGGGTGTCTCCGGCACGTCCAGATCGTCGAACAGCGTCGGGCCCGCCGGGACGTCGGCTGACTTCCTGCCCCTGCGCCGGGGCCCGACCGGCATCCGGGCCTCCTGTGGTTCCGGGACCTGCGGCGTCTCAGCCGCCTCCGCCTCCAGGGACCACCACTCGGGCCGCTGGTCGGGAAGGGCTCGCCACCCGGCCGGGACGGACGAGCCGAACGGCAGGAACGCCAGCAGGGGGATCGTGACCTCTGCGAGTGACGCGCCACCGTGGTAGCCGGCTTTGGCGGGAAGATAGCGGAGCCCGGGGTCCCACAGGGCGACGATCCGCCCACCGGCGACTCGGGGACCGGAGAGCTCCACCTCGCCGTCACCGGCCGGCTCGGCCGACTCCCGGTGGCGGGCCGAGGGGGCGCCCGGAACGGCCCGCAGGGTCCCGTTCCGCTCCAGTACGTGGCCGTGGTCGCTCGTCAGGATGACCGCCCTGCCCTGGAAGCGCGCGAACTCCAGCAGGGTGCGCAGAGCGCCGATGTCGGAGAGCGTCCACGCGTCGTCGATCCGGCCCCGGCCTCTGTCGAGGGTGTCGTCGATCGTGTTGAGCACCACGCCCACGTGGACCGACTCGTCGCCCAGTGCCTCGGTGAGGTCCTCGCCCAGGGATCGGCCCGCCTCGCCGGAGAGGCTGCCCTTGTGGAAGAGCCTGACCGGTCTCCCGCCCCAGAACGGGTGGCTCTCGAACGCCTTGCGCTCGTCGGCCGCGCCGCCCGCGGTCAGCCGGGCGGCGAACAGGCTGGCCCGGGAGACCCTGGTGACGGTGGGCAGTGCCGCCACGACCGCGCGCCTCCGGGCCCGGCCGGTGGCGCGCGGCACCGGGTCGTACTCCTCCCAGTTCTGCGCCCGCAGCTCTTCCGCCAGCTCGGTGGCGACGGCGGCGCTCATCCCGTCCAGGACGACGAACAGCACCGGCCGCCGGTGGTCCGCGGCGTCGGTGACCAGGGGCGCCACCACGCGGGGGAGCAGGGTGTCGACGGTGAGCAGGTCACCAGGGCCGGTGGCGGCCCAGGAGGCGAGTTTCGCGGCGAACGCCTCGTTCAGCGCGCGCCCCCGGTCGAGGACGAGATCGTGCAGTCTCCGGTAGGCGTCCTTGAGCGCCGCGCTGCGCGGCTCGCCGAGCCAGACGTCGTCCCTGGCGCGGTCGACCCACCCCCACTCGTCGATCTGCGCCTGTACGGCGACGCCGACCCCACTGACCTGCGACGCCGGGTCGTACGGTCGCCACAGCCACCGCACGAGCCGCTGGGCCATCTCGGCGCGGCGCACCCGGTGGTGCCGCTTGCCGGCCAGGGTGTGCGTCCGCAGCCGGGAGGTGGCCTGGGCCAACGCGGCCACCCCCGACCGCACGGCCGGCTCCGCCGTACCGGCGGCCGTCGCCCCGCGGCCGGGCCGGAGTTCCTCCAGCGCGGCGGACAGCGTCTCCGCGACAACCTCGATCCGGTCCTCGAAACCCGAACGGAGCAGGTCACTGTGCCGGGCCGCCTGGCGGGCGTCGAACTGCACGAGGAGATCCTCGGCCCGGTCGAGGACCGCCTCGGCGAGCCGTGTCTCGTCCGTGGAGCCTTCCGCGCGAAGCAGCCGGGCCACCACGTCCTCCGCGGCGGCGGCGAAGCCGCGGACACTCGCATCCTCGATCGGCGGACGCGAGCCGCCCGCACGGGCCGCCGATGTGCCCAGGGCCGAGATGTAGGCGAGCACGCCTCCCTGAGCGCGCTGCGCGACGCTCTGCGCGTCGGGGTGCCACAGCGCCCCGCACAGCAGTCCCAAGGGCAGGGCGTCGCCGACGCGGTCACCGTCGACCAGCCGGAACAGGATGTCAGCGGGGTGTCCGGCGATCTCCCGGAGCCACGCCGTCAATCCCTCGCGTTCGGTGACGCGCAGGCTCCGGAACGCCTCCACGGCCACCGTGTCGGTACTCCAGAGCAGGAGCGCGGCGGCATTGGGCTCGCCGTCCGCGACTCCCTGCCGGTCGAGCCGGAGCCGCCGGGCCGCGAGTCGTCCCAGCGCGGTCTCCCGGGTCAGCATGGCGCCCGTCAGCCGCGGCCATCCGCCGGGGGGCATCGCGTCGATCAGGGCCTCGGCCGCCCATCCCTCCGCGGCCAGCCGCGGGTCCGTCTGCTGGGCGCCGAAGCTCTCCTCGACCAGCCGCCAGGGCTCCACCACGAAGACACGCTGGCGGATCACCCTGCTCAGCAGGCCGGTGCCGAGCGTGCTCTCCTCGGCGTCGGTGAGCACGGCCAATACCGAGTCGCCGTCGCGGTCCAGGTGCGCGGAGACCCGCTCCATGACCGCCAGGGGGGAGACGCACCCGGTGATGTGGACCTGTCTGCCGTCCACGGTGATCCCGGCGGGTCCGGTCCACTCGGGGTCGGCGCGGACGAGCAGCACCCGCTGGTCGCTCTGGGCGTACCTGCGCAACAGCCGGGCGATCTCCTGCTCCAGGGCGGCGGCGGTCAGTGGTAGCGGGCGGGACGCGCCCGCGGCGACGCTCACGCCCCGGCCCCGGGACGGGGCACCGGACGCATGGAGATCTCGACGACGGTGCCGGGGTCGCTCTCCGCGAGGGTGCGCGCGTGGGCGAGGAGGTCCGACAGCCGCAGCTCCAGCTCGGCACCCACCGTGGGGAGGGCGCGGGCATCGGCGATCAGCTGCGAGAGCTTCTCCTCCAGCAGCGACACCGGACCGGTGTAGACGACCTGCGTCGCGGGAGGCGGAGGAGGGGGAGGAGGCGGGTCGGACTTCAGCGCCTCGCCGATCAGCCCGGTCGCGGTGGAACCTGCCTCGGCCAGCGCCGACGCCAGCGACTGCGGCAACGTCAGCTCGTCGGCGAGCGCCACCTGCCGCAGGGTCTCCACGAGTGTCCGCCCCCGGCTTCCGTACGGCTCACGCAGCCCGCCGACCAGGGACAAGTTGTCCCAGCGGGCCGCGCGCAGGGCGGCCACCACCGCGGGGGCGCTCTTGATGCTCGCACCGACCCGCTCAGGTGCCCGCCCGACGTCGGCCGTGGCGAGTTGCTCGATGACCTCCAGCTTGTCGCGCTGTGAGCCGAGTCCGTCGAGGAGGTCGACGGCCCGGCGGGCGGTGGCCAGCCGCCCTTCCTCGGCGTTGAGGTCGAGACCGAGCAGCTCCTGATGCGCCTCCAGTTCGGCCACCAGCGCGTGCGCTGCGTCGCGGTAGCGGCGTGCCACTTCGGAGAGCTCGCGGGCGAAGATCCCCGCCAGCCGGGCCCGCCGCGCGGCCGGGGGGTTCAGACCGAGGACCTTCGCCGCCCTCTCACGTGCCGCCTCCCAGACCTCCTCCCCGGGAGGCCGCTCCTCGCGGAGCGCCATGTCCTCGCGGATCTGGGTCAGCTCGGGGCTGACCGGGCCACCGTGGTGGATCCAGGCCCGGTCGGTCTGCTCGGCGAAGCAGGCGATCACCAGGTTGGCGACGAGCCGGTCCAGGCCGCGCGCCTCGGGCCGGTCGATCCAGCCGAGCAGCGCGGAGACCTTCAGGTCGCCGGTCACCCCGTCCTGGCTCGCGCAGCGGTGGAAGTGGTGACGCCAGTGGGAACCGACGACGAAGGCGGCCTCGTGCATCTCGCCGAGCAGCAGGGGGTTGGCGATGCGGCGCATCGTGGCGCGGTGCGGCTTGTCGACCTCCACCCGCCCGTCCGGATCCTCCACGGCCCGGCGGACGTGGTCGAGCACGAGCTTGGCCTCGGCCGGTCTGACCACGGCGGCCGCTCCGACGCGGTCGGGGTCGAAGTCGGGGTGCGCCGGGAACTGGCTCGCCATCATCTGTACCGCGAGGCCCTCCATGGCGTCGTCCAAGGCCGCGCCCGCAGGCAGACGGGGGTGCAGTTCCTCCGTCAGGGAGAGCAGGTGGTCGTCGAAGCCGGTGACGACGTCGCCCTGCTGCTTGAGGGTCAGGCCGTACGTCTGCCGGAGGGTGTCGGCCAGCCTGCTCCGCAGCACGTCGCGTTGTCCGGTGAGCGTCTGGCGGGCTCGGTGCCGGTCGGTGGGGCTGAGGTCCTTGGCGACCTCCTCGAAGCGCTGCCCGTGCAGGGCGTACTCGATCGTCACGAGTTTGCGCAGGTCCTGGGCGCGCTCGGCGGACAGGGACGCGGGCACCCAGCACAGGGTGCGAGCGCGGAAGCCGCCGGAGAACATCGTCTGCACCCGGTTCCGGTCGTCGGCCGGGGTGTAGTCGCCCTCGTCGAAGGGGTAGTCGACGATGACCCGCCAGCTCGCAGGACCGGCCGGACGGAAGGCGTCGTCACGCAGGTCGTCGTGGTCGCGGACGTTGCCGAACACCACCTCCACCGAGCGCCGGCTGCCCCGCCAGACGAAGTCGAACCGGTCGCCGTCGTAGTGCCCGGTCTCCGTCACGCCCAGCTCCCGGTACAGGAGCCTGCGGATGAGGTTCTTACGGCTGCCCGCGGTGTCGGCGCCGGCGTTGCGGGCGTTCTCCAGGATCGAGTCGACGTCGACGCCGACGAGTTCCAGGCCGACGCCCGGGTCGTCGCCCCTGGTGAACTTGATCTCGTTGAACCGGCCCGCCCAGTCCTCGACCTTGCGGGCGACCACCCCGACCTCGCCGCCGGGGATCGGGCTGACGATGCTGCCGTGGTTGAGCGCCGCCAGACGGCTGGCGGTGAGGTTGCGCAGGGCCGGCACCGTCGGCGCGAGCGCCGACAGCAGCAGGGTCTTGACCAGCCTGTCGTCGCCGGTGAACGCCTTGACCCGTCCGGCCAGCCGGGGGTCGGAGGCGTCGCCGCGCCGTACCCGGGCGACCTCCTCCTCGGTGAGGCCGCCGTACTGGGCGAGCAGGTGCGGGCGGAGCTTGGTGTCGTAGAGCTTCTGCGCCGCCTCGAATTCCACCTTGAGCTTGTGGGTGAACGGCTCGTCACCGCCCTCGGTGATCACGTCATAGAGGTCGCCGAGCGGGACCAGCTCACCCAGGCGCAGGTCGTCGCGGCGGCGGATGAGGATGCGCCGCATCAGCTTCAGCGCCGTGCGGGAACGCTGCAGGGCACTGGAGATGTGCACCAGCGTGTCCATGAAGGCCGGGCTGAACGGATAGGTCCGGCGGAACGCCTCGATGTCGGCGCCGGTGGCGTCGCCCGAGCCGAGCAGGGTGTCCCACACCTCCCGCCGCACCTTGCTCGTCTGGTCGAAAGCGCGGGTCAGCGCGGCCCGCGCCTCCTCGTCCTTGGCGGCGAGGAGGCGCTGCTGGGCGATCACCGGCAGGTCGCGGTCCTCCAGGGTGATCGTGTCGAAGCGTCCCTTGGCCAGGTCGAGGGTGTCCTGGAAGCCCAGCTCGACGGCGCCGACCACCTCTTCGCCGACCAGCTCGCGCAGGTCGCGCTGGCGGGCGATGAGGCTGACGACCGGGATGGGCCGGGTCGCGTCCCCCGACTCCACGAAGTTGGTGATCTTCTGCACCTCCCGGGCCACGAACCGGGAGTCGCCCACCGAGTTGGCCAGCCACAGGATCAGCTCGTCGAGGAAGAGCACCAGGGCGTCGTAGCCGAGGTCCTTGGCGTGCGCGCTGATCTCCCGTAGGCCGCGGTCGAGGGAGACGAACCCCTCGGCGTCCTCCTTGGCGTTGGTGAAGAACCCCACGTTCCAGGTCTGCAGCAGGTCGTTCACCAGGCGGCGCCGCAGGGTGTCCCCTTCGGTCACGGTGACGGGGTGCTCGGCGTCGCGGTCGGAGGCGTCGGCGTGCGCCCCGGCGAACGCCGCGTCGAGCTTCTCCGGGGTCCAGAAGGCCGCGGTCTCGCCCCACTCGTCGGGTTCCTCGTCGCCGGGGAGTCCGCGGATGAACGCCTCGTCGCCGATCCGTCCGCGCAGGTGCCGCGCCTGCTCCAGCAGGGCGTCGGTACGGTGCACCGCCGGGATGGGGGCGCCGGGCTCGATCGACCGGACGTAGTCGACGTAGCGGCCCAGCACCCGGTGCTCCAGCGACTTGGCGTCGAGCAGGTGGAACGGTACAAGCAGGAAGCGCCTGCCGACCAGCCAGTCGTGCTTGGCCAGCAGTCCGGCGAACTCCACCCGTTCCCGCGCGGCCTTCTCGCCGCGGAGCAGGGCGTGCAGCACGGCCATGAAGTGCGACTTGCCGGCGCCGAACGAGCCGTGGAGGTAGGCGGCCTTCGAACTGTGCCCGCCGACCGCGGCCTTGATCAGCCCTAACGCGCGGTCGAAGCTCCTGAGCAGGTCGTCGGTGATGACGTAGTCGCGCAGCGTCGATTCGGCGTCGCCGACCCCCTCGGCCAGCTTGAGCACGAAATCGCTGTCGCTCATCTCCTCGGGGATGTCGATGAGGTCCCGGAGCAACGGCGGCTGGTTCGGCGACGTCATGGTCCTCACTTTTTGGTCGCGCGGAGAATTGTGAACTCACAAAGGTAGTCGGATGGGAAGGGCAGGGGGAAGAGGGAAGAGGGTCCTCTGGGGGCTAACTTACTTCTTGTCTTCTATGTCCTCCAAAGTCACTTTCTGGGGCTTTGGTTGGTTGGCTAATGGCATTTCGGGATATGGAATGCACGAAGCGTCACGCCTTCGGCCGATCGCACGGGAAGAACGGGCCCTACCCCGCCCTTGAAGGGACAACCCGAAGGGCCTTCCCGTACAGTTGCACCTGCTCATCCGCGCGGTTATTCCGTGTGAGCAGGGGAGATTCCCCATGGAAAGGAGGTCGGCGCGCCGATGTTGCTGAGCTTTCGTGTGGCGAACCATCGTTCACTCCGCGATGAACAGCAGTTGCTGCTGGTTCCCTCCGGCGACGCCGACGATCCGGATGCCGTCAACCGTGAGGCAGTCCGGGTGGCCGGGCTCTTCGGCCCCAACGCCTCCGGCAAGTCCAACGTCATCGACGCACTGGTCTACATGCGCAACATGGTGCGCGGTTCGTTCCGGGAGAGCGAGCCGGGCACCGGAATCCGCCGGCACTCCTTCGCCCTGGACCCGGATACCCGAAAGGAGCCGTCGACATATGTGGTCGACCTGCTCCTGCGGGAGATCAGGCACACCTACGGATTCTCGGTCGACGACGACAGGGTGACCGAGGAGTGGATGTACAGTTACCCGCAAGGGCAAGAAAAGGTGATATTCAACCGGCAAGGGGACGAATACTTCGAGGACGACTCCCCGGACTCGATGCGGCAGGTGCAGGAGATCACCGAGTCCAACGTCCTCTTCCTGTCCGTCGCGGCCAGATCGCGGCAGCCTGCGGTGCGGACGGTCTATCAGTGGTTCGCCAACCTCCTGGATCGCAAGCCCCTGGCGACGAGATACCCCCGCTTCCCTTCCGTCGTTGAGTACGCCGAGCGCCCCGGCTACCTCGACCGGCTGAACGCACTGCTGAGAGCCGCGGACACCGGGATCGAGTCGGCCGAGATCGTCGAGGAGTCGGAGGCGGAGTTCGCCGCGCGCTCGGCAGACCCGGCAACTGCGGACTGGTATCCGGGGCAGCGGCGTAAGAACATTCTTTTCAATCACAAGGGAGAAAGCGGCACGTTCGCCCTGGGGCTGGGAGACCAGTCCCTCGGGACGAGGACCCTCTACGAGTTGGGGCCGGCGGTCTTCCGTTCCCTCGACCGGGGGACGCCTCTTCTCGTGGACGAGCTGGACGCCAGCCTTCACCCCTATCTCTCCGCTCAGCTCGTCAAACTCTTCCGCGACCCCGTCACCAACCCCCGGGGGGCGCAGCTCGTTTTCAGCAGCCACGACACCACGCTGCTCGGCCGGATCCAAGGGGAGGAGGTGCTGCGTCGGGATCACGTCTGGTTCACCGAGAAGGACGAATGCGGGGCGACGGAGCTGTTTCCCCTCTCCGCTTTCAACGCGACGCAGGAGAACCGGGAGCGCCGATACCTCACGGGCCGCTATGGTGCTGTCCCGATCGTCAATGACGAGTTATTCGCGGCGGCGCTGGCAGCGCGCGGAGAGGCAGGCGATGTCCCCCCGGACGAGCAAATCCACGAAGGTCAGCTCCAGGACGTCCCTCACTCGGAGGGGTGACGAGAAAAGGGAGCGCGGAAGTTATCTGATCCTGGTCGAGGGGACCACGGAGAAAGGATATTTCTCCGGCATGAGATCCCGGCGCGGCCCGCAGATCGAGGTGGACGTCATCAAGGGCGACCACGTCACCAGGGTGCGAAAGGCCGTCGCCCGCGTGTCGGACGAGTACGACGCGGTGTGGTGCGTCCAGGACACCGAGCTGGACCAGACGCTCACCGACAAAATGCTCCACGAGGCCCACATGGGAAGCAAAGAGAGCAAGGACGGCAAGAAACTCCACCTCGGCCTGTCCACGCCGTGTTTCGAGTTCTGGCTGATCCTGCACCACGACGACCACCGCAAGCCGTTCCAGACGGCCGATGAGGCCAAGAGGAAGCTGAAGGACATCCTGCCGGCCTGGAGCGAGGGTGACACCCGCTTCTCCGACTTCGCCGACGGGGTCGCCGACGCCTGCGACAGGGCGCGGGAGCTCGACCGCGAGGGCGACGACCATGGGCGGAACCCCTCGACCAACGTGTGGCAGTTGACGACACTCCTCCGGGCCGATCCGGGGCGGTCCGGCCCCGACCGCCCGTGAATCCGAGAGCGGACGCCCGGCCTGCTCATCGGTGCCGGTCCTCGCTTCCCACGGGAACGCTCTAATACGCCGGCCGTAGATCGTGATCTTGTTGCTGGAGTGCGGTGGAGAGGGGGCAGCGTTCAGTCGTCGACGAGATCGAGCTGGGCAGCACAGGCGTCCGCTACTCGAGTCCTTCGAGACGGCGGGCATCTTTGATCTCGCTGATCCTGGCAGCCGTCATCGGGGTCCACTCCCTCCTCTCTCCAGCGGCACGGAGGGCTTCTCCAACCTCGCTGAGCTTTACGGAGGACAACACGCCCGCCCGCTCGATCAGGTCATCCCGGGCCACGGTGGTCAGCCATGTGCACGGAGTAAAGCCTGGACGCGGGAACGCGAACCGCAGCACGCCTTCGAAGGGCAGTCCTTCCGGGGCTCCTACGGCCACTTCAACGCCCAGGCCGCTGACGTCGACGCCCGCTGGCGCAACGACCTGCATCGCCTGAAATCCGGATGACTTCTCGTCCGAGAGCAGCACGACCGGGCGTCGCTCATCGAAGTCGACCCACCAGACTTCACCGCGTTGCATGTGTCCTCCTGGCACGAGACGGCTGGCGAACGCTGCGTGCCCCGTGCGGGACACGGAAGGGATGCGGCCCCGTCTTCGCAGGTCGTGATCGAGGGGCGGTGAAGACGGGTGCGGCACCGTTGATCATCGGTGTGTGAAGACTGAAGATCATGCGGTGGCCGCGAGTCACAGCGTAGACCCTGCCCGCTGGCAGGAGGCGTTCGAGGTCCTGATGTCCCGGGTAGCGGGCCGGTTCGCGCGGGTTGAACCCCGGCGTCGGGTGCGGACGTGAAGAAGGGCACGCACACCGTGGGTGTCCAGCGCCGGTACACCGGCACGGCCGGGAGGATCGAAAACGCTCAGGTCGCTGTCTGCCTCGTCTATGCAGGCCGCCGCGGACACGCGGCCATCGACCGCGAGCTCTACGTCCCGCGCTCGTGGACGTGCGACCCGGACCGCTGCCGGGCGGCAGGACTGGGCGAGGGCACCGTCTTCGCGACCAAGCCGGAGCCGGCCGCGCGCATGATCGGCCGGTTCCTTGACGCCGGGCACCGTGTGGGCTGGGTCGCGGGCGGAAAGGCTCAGCGGGGAAGGCTCCAACGGGCCCAGACGGTTTTGCCGGGGGTGTCGGGGAGGGGGGTGACGCCGAAGGCGTCGGAGAGGGCTTCGACGATGGTCAGGCCGCGGCCGTGGACGGCGTCGAGTCCGAGGTTCAGGCGGCGCGGCAGTTCGGGGCCGCGGTCGGTCACCTCGACCCACAGCGCCGTGTCCTCGGCTCGGAGGGTGAGCCGGACCAGGGGCTCGCCGTAGGAGACCGCGTTGGCCAGCAGTTCGCCGGCGGCCAGGACCACGTCGTCGGCGAGGCGGCCGAGGCCCCAGGCGGTGAGCGTCTCCTGCACCAGGCCGCGTGTCTTGCCGATGACCGACAGGTCGTGGGGGAGCGTCCACTGCGCGGTGCGCGGGCCGTACGGCGTTCCGGGCATCGTGCCTCCTTGTGACAGCGGTGGTGGAGCAGGCCGGTCGGCGGGGACGGGGGCGCCGTACGGCTGGGCCGCCCGTTCGGTGCCGCGCATCAGGTGTCGAAGCTCGTCCGGGGTGCGGGCGTGGACGATCAGCGGTTCCGGGGCGGGCCAGGCGGCGACGGCGTAGAAGCGGCGGGTGCCGACGCCGTACCAGACGGTCCAGGCGGGCTCGGTCTGGTCCAGACGCCGGGCGGAGTCGCGGTGGACGCCGTCCCAGCGGCCGGGCTGGGCCGCCGTGACGGGTGCGCCGCGCCGGTGCCGTCCGCGCCGGGTCAGTGACACGGGAGACTGCTGAGGGTGGTCCGGCCT
This sequence comes from Streptosporangium sp. NPDC048047, assembly GCF_040653115.1. Classification (NCBI taxonomy): domain Bacteria; kingdom Bacillati; phylum Actinomycetota; class Actinomycetes; order Streptosporangiales; family Streptosporangiaceae; genus Streptosporangium; species Streptosporangium sp. NPDC048047. The sequence goes on from NZ_JBEZNH010000015.1 coordinate 172,782, forward strand.
GTCCGCGTGGGGGTTGCCGGAAGGTGACAAACCCGTGCCCGCGGAACGGCAGGGCCGGTCGGCCGAATGGCCGGGTCCCGCTCTTTCGACGGCCATTAATTCCTCCTTTATCCGTATATTTCCGGTGTTTCTCGCGAGCAGTTGAAAGGCGTCTCTTCTAGATAGGTGAAAGGGCTCCCGGGCGGGATCGTGCGCGAGGCGATGCCCTTCACAGCGTGCTCCCGAATGGCTACGTTGGGTATGGAAGCCGAAGCACATCAACCCGACAGCTTGTGCTGAAACTGTGTTTTTCTGTGCTTGGGCGTGTCGTTCCCCTGCCGGACGGAGCTGAAATGTCCGCATTCTCTGAAATCAGTCCCGACGCGAAGCCGCTGGAGGTATTCGGCGCCGAAGTCCGCAGATACCGCAAGCGGGCCGGCCTGACTCAGGATCGGCTGGCGGAGATCACCATGTTCAGCCAGAGCCTGATCGGCTTCATCGAGAGAGGGGAGCGCACCCCGAGCCGCAACTTCGCGCGCCTGTGCGATGACGCCCTGCGGGCGGGCGGTGAGCTGGTACGACTGTGGGAGCACGTCACCCGGGCCGCGAGCCCGCCGTGGTTCCGCGGCTGGCTGGACGTCGAGCGGGAGGCCCACACCTTGCATACCTGGCAACCGCTCGTCGTCCCAGGCCTGCTGCAGACCGAGGAATATGCCCGAGCGGTCCTGCGCGGTGAGCCGGGCATAACGGATGAGCAGGTGGAGAAGGCGGTGGAAGCCAGGTTGGAACGGCAGGGAATTCTCTCCCGTCCTCAGTCGCCGATGCTCTGGGTCGTTCTCGACGAGGTCGTCCTCCAGCGCCCCGTCGGAGGTGAGGACGTCATGCGCCGTCAGCTTGAGCGCCTTTTGGATTCTGTGGAATCCCCGCGCATCGGAATCCAGGTCGTCCCTCTGGCGCTCGGCTCCACCAAGGGGACATCGGGGGCGTTCGCCATTGCGCAGACCCAGGGACGGCCGGACACGGTATATATCGAGTCGGCGATCAACGGGCACGTGACGGACCGGCCGGAAAACGTCGAGGCGATCCGCGCGCGATATGACACCATTCGAGCTGAGGCGGACCCGCGACATGCCTCAGTCGAGCTGATCAGGAAGGCGGCGAAGTCGTGGAGCTGAGTGACGAGCTGAAGACGGCGGCTTGGCGCAAGGCCACCAAGAGTGCGTCCAACCAGGGCGACTGCCTGGAGGTCGCTCCGCTGTCCGGTGGACGGGTCGGGCTGCGGGACACCGAGGCGCCGGAGCAGGCGCCGTTCGTGGTGAGCGCGAGCGTCTGGGACGCGTTCATCGACGGTGCGAAGAAGGGCGAGTTCGACTTCTGACGTCCCGTGCGGACGAAAGGAGCCCCCGGCATTCGATGCCGAGGGCTCCTCGCTTCTGCTCGCTACTGCCTGCGGGCGCGGGCGGTCTTCGGGGGACGCCAGGCGGTGAGGTCGTCGTCGGTGAGATGCAGGCGGTCACGGGTCTGCACGAGGAAACCCTCGTAGAGGTCGGGCGGGGTGGCGCCGTACATGTGGTCGAACTCGTCGTGCCACTGTCGGACCCACGGCAGCACCTCGCGCAGGCCGGCGAGCAGCGGGGCCAGCCGCTCGGCGCCCCAGCCGTGGCTCTGCTCCCGGTCCACGACCAGGGTCGCGAGGGCCTGAGCCTGCTCGCGGTGGTCCCAGCCCGCCCAGCCGAGCAGGAGCGCCGGGTCGCCGTCGCGGCTCGCGTGCGGATAGGAGACGAACCGCTCCTTGGGGACGTCGAGCTTGCCCCGGTTACGCCAGTAAGAGGTCTTGAGGAAGTCGCCGGAGCCGTACTTCGGCGGCACCGGGATCGCGTTCCTGATCCGCCTGACCTCGTCCTCGGCCTTCCGGTGCTCGGAGCTCAGCCTGACCCACTCCGCGTGGGCGCGCTCGCGCTCCTCATCGTGTTTCCCGCCGTTCTCCGCCGCGTCGTCCGCGGCGTCGAGGGCTTCGACGACCTCCCGCTGTCGCTTCGCCGCCTCCCCGGCGGCGTCGGCCACGGCCTGCGCGGCGTCCTCGCGGCGCTGCCGCTCCCAGACGTCCTCCCAGTCGGCACGCTTGACCAGGCCGGAGTCCTTGTAACGGAGCTGGGCGAGGTACGGCACGTGCTCGTCGGCCACCAGGTCGGCGACGACCTTCTCCAGGTCCTTCCCGGGCGCGTACAGCTCGGCGACGGAGACGAAGTCGGCGTCCGGCCGGAGCAGGTCGGCGAGCTGGGCGGTGGTGAGCACGCGCGGTTGCTCGATCCCGTCCAGGTGGTGGAACCACAGCTCCCGTGCCTCACATCGGTCGAGCAGCCAGCCCCGCAGGGCCTTGGCCTGCATGGCGTCCCAGCCCTCGATGGCCCAGCGGCGCTTGCACTCGGGCTGCTCGATCAGGCCGATGTTGCGGTCGGTCTCGATGAGCGCGATCCGCCGCTCCACCACGGCGCGGTACTCGGGGGACCAGTGGTCGGGCAGCTCGACGATGGGGGTGGAGCCGTGCCGCTTGAACCACTGCGTCTCGGTCTCCCCGCGCGCCATCCTGCGCGCGAGCACGATCTCGAAGGCCCGCTCACCGAGCTTCAACTCCGGTACGGCGTCGGCCGGGGCGGTCAGGTCGTCGTCCAGCAGCCCGTAGAGGGAGTAGACCTCCCAGTCCAGTTCTTCCTGAAGCGCGATCATCTGAGCCCGAACGGAATGCCATTCGTCCTGAGCGGCCTTCAACCGCTCCCGAGCCGGCATAGCTTCTGTGGTTATTTCCTCAGCGCTAATCGTTGTTAGATGTTGGGCTAGAGAATCCAGCTTTCTGCTATTTTCCAGTGGGAGTGTTTTCGGCAATGGAAACTCGGCTAAGCGTGTTCCATTATATTGGTGATATCTTTCCCAGGCGTAGCGTCCGCTGGATCTCTCGCCACCCCTGTTTCCCTTGTCGTGGCATACTAAGTTAAGCCAGAAACATGCAGTGGAGGTATTCAGGATTCCGGTTATTTCTAAATACCTATCTTCATCCTCCTTTTCTGGTAGCGTAATTGTTACGGCAGTGTCTTTGAAGACGTTCTTCCTGCGGTCAAGTATGAAGTGATTGTGTGTCGCGACGGCCGATGTAGATATAACATAATCCGGCTTGAATCGATTGCGGAAAAACATCGAATATTCATACCAGTTCAATCCTCGGGATATTTGCGTTTTCCCAAAGGCGATCCGACTTGAAAGAATAGTGCGATATGGCCATATTAAAATATATGAGTTTCTATCTATCTTGGCTTCAAGGGTTTCGGTGTCATAGGGCCACAATGATGTTATTGGGTCGGAAAGACTCCAGTCTCTTATGGCTTCGCCTTCGACTAAAGGGCGTCGCAGTGCCTCGGGTACTCTGTGGCGGCGTAGGGCGCCTTCACCTATCATGTAGGCGCTATCTTCCCGAGTGACTGCGCCAAAGCCGATGTTAGATGCGACGCTGGTGAGGCGGGTCTTGGCTGCTCTCTCGATACACCCTAGTAGCTCTTTCGCTCCGCCTCCACTGAGGCTCCAGGGGTGCTCATTCATCTCCGAGCGCAGAACGTCTGCTGTTGAAAGCCAGTCAGATTCACTGTCTGGATGATCTATCTGGACTACTATGGATTTCCATACTAGTCCGTCCGCCGGGTTTTTGGGTTGGTGGGCCTCGCCTCGAATTCCCATGATGACGCGTATTTTTTCGCGACGCTTCCATTTCCTGCTGCGTCCAAAAATTATGACTGTGGGAGTCCCGTGGCCAGGAATGTAAGCGCCGGAACTGTCAATGATGTGGGTCAGTTCCACTTCCTTGGCGAAGAACTCCTCGATCAGGGTCTTGCCGAACTCGCGCTTCATGAACGAGTTGGACGTGATCTGCCCGACGTACCCGGCCCCCCGGCCGTCGTTGTCCGCGCGCCTCGCCAGCTCGAAGAACCGCTGGGCGAACGGCACCGACAACGCGTAGGCCCCGGCGCAGGCGCTGTAGAGGCTGCGGTACAGCGCGTTGAGCTTCTTGTCCTTGACCGTGATGTACGGAGGGTTCCCCACCACCACGTGGTAGCTGCCCTCCCGCAGGATGCCCGGGAACTCGTGGACGTCCTCGGTGTCGTACGCGAACTCGGCCAGCTCGTCCCGCGCCTCGTCCGCCCCGGCGGAACCGGCCTCCGCCGCCTGTTCGAACAGGTCCTCCTGTTCGTGCCGGACCCCGAACAGCCTGCGCTGCCCGCCCGCCATCCGCAGCACCGCCGCGTCCGTCTCCATCCCGGTACTACATTCGTAGATTTTGAGGGAGCGGATCTCCTCGTCGGCGGTAGTGGCT